>CAZMML010000177.1:0-7104 GCA_964567335.1 uncultured Nannocystis sp.
CCCCGCGACGTGATCGCGGAGATGGACCGCCTGCAGCGCCAGGTGCAGCAGGCCTTCGAGCTCTCGCCGGGCATCCGCGGCTATGCCCGCGGCGGATTTCCCGCGCTGAACGTCGGCTCGACGCCGAATTCCATCGAGATCTATGCATTCGCGCCCGGGCTCGATCCGGACCGGTTCGAGATCAAGGTCGAGCGCGGCGTGCTGTCGATCGCCGGTGAGCGCGCGTGCGAACTGCCGCCGCGCGACGCGCGGGCGACGACCCACGTCAACGAACGCTTCGCAGGACGCTTCCACCGCGTCGTGACGCTCGCGGATCGCCCCGATCGCGCGCAGCGGAGCCCCGAGCCACGCCCGCAGCAGGCGGGCCCCCATCGCCGTGCGAGTCGCGTCGACCGCCCAGAGCAGGCTGCCCTCGCGCTTGCCGTCGCGGATCGTCCGGAAGACCTCGAGGTTGCGCAGCGACGCGTCGTCGAGGACCAGGTTCGCCTCGAAGGCCTCGCGCCGGAGCCGGTGCAGCAGCAAGGTCTGGCCGGGCTGGGTGTCCTCCGCGTAGCTGAGCGCGAGCGCGGCGCTCCGCTCCTCGGTCGGCGACAGCGGCTCGCCGCCGCTCTCCTCGCGCAGCCGGCGGACGCGGGCGAGCTGCGGCGCCGCGACGGCCGCCGGGTCGCGCGCCTCGAGCCGCGGGCAGCCCGGCCCGAGCTCGTTCGAGAGCCACGGGTGCAGCCCCGGCTCGCACACGATCTCGCGCGGCGCCAGGCGCGAGAGCGCCGCCCGCAGCGGGCCCGCGCCCTCGCAGGTCAGCGCGAAGAACTCGCCGCACGAGACGTCGAGCGCCGCCAGCCCGTAGACCCCCTGCGCCTCGTGCACGATCGCGGCGAGGTAGTTCGGCTCCTCGCCGCGGAGGTGCTCCTCGTCGAGGAGCACGCCCGGGGTCACCACGCGGACGACCTCGCGGCGGACGATCTTGCTCGGGCCCTTGCGCAGCCGCGCCTGCTCCGGCGTCTCCATCTGCTCGCAGATCGCCACCTTGAAGCCGCGCTCGACCAGCGTGCGCAGGTAGCCGCCGATCGCGTGGTAGGGCACCCCCGCCATCGGCACCGGGTTCTCGACCTCCCCCTTGTCGCGGGTGGTCACCGCGATCTCGAGGATCGGGCCGACGGTGTGGGCGTCGTCGAAGAACATCTCGTAGAAGTCGCCCATCCGAAACATCAAGATCGCGTCAGGATACTGGCGCTTGATGTCCAGGAACTGGCGCATGACCGGCGTGTCCGCCGAGTGGTGCGGAGCGTTCACGCGAGCGCGTATAGCCGACGCCGCGGGGGCGAGCCACGGATCTTAATGTAAGGAGGAAGACACTTTGACGGCGGGCTACCCGACCAGCTCGGCCAACGCGAGGACCTCGGCGCGGATCGCCTTCCGTTCGCCCGCGAGGCGAGCCAGCAAGGTGCGACGGGTCAAGAAGAGCAGCAGCCCGCGCGCCGCGGCGGCGACCGAGGCGAAGCGCTCCCAGAAGTGCAGCGCCGCGTACCCGGCCGTCGGCGCCGCCAGCAGGCCGACCACGACGCCCGCCGCGGCGCCCCAGGCCCAGCCCGCCGCGGCCCCGGCGAGCAGCCAGGTCAGCGGGAAGAAGAGCGTCCCCGCGAGCAGCTTCACCGTGGCGACCATGTCCTCGTACTCGCCGGCGACGCGGGCCGCGAGCACGCCGTTGAGGCGGTACGCCGGGTAGTGCAGCGCGGTGCCGACGAGCGCGAGCGGCAGCCCCATGCCCAGGGCGAAGGCGCTGCGCAGCGCGTAGCGGAGGCTCGCGGTCGGCGTGATCTGGTGCGGCGCGAGGTGGTCCGGCGCCAAGCCGAGCTCGGCGAGGTCCTGCTCGTAGCGGCGCACGCGGTCGATCAGCGCCTGCAGGCGCGCCGGGTCCCGCTGACGCAGCGCGGCGTGCCCGGCGATCAGGCGTCGCCGCAGCTCCACCGCCTCGGCGATCGTCCACGCCTCCTCGCTCGCCGCGGCGAAGATCTCGCCGACGCGCTCGACCAGGCGCATCACCTCGCGGTCGTCGGCCTGCAGCGTCACCGCCCGCAGCGCCGCCTCGATCTGCCGCGTCAGCGCCGCCACCTCGGCCGCGGGCGGCTCCTCGCCCTCCGCTCCCCCCACCGACGCGACCGCGAGCGGCGGGCCGAAGCAGACCAGCGCCTCGCTGCGGAAGCGGGCCTTCGCGGAGTAGTAGAGGCCGGCCGGGACGATCACGAGGCCCGCGAGGCCTGTCCCGAGGGCGATCCGCGCCGCGCCGGTCTTCAAGGGCCGGAGCCCCGGCTCGTCGTGCGAGGTGCCCTCCGGGAAGATCGCCACCGCCCGCCCGCGCGCGAGCAGCTCGCGCGCGCGGCGGAAGGTCTCGCGGTTGTCGACCGCCCCCCCCTCGTCCTGGCGCCGGTGGATCGGGATCGACTCGAAGGCGCGGACGATCAGCCCGAGCCCCGGCGTGCGGAAGAGCGGCGCCTTCGCCAGGAAGCACACCGGCCGCGGCGACAGGCAGAGCAGGAAGGCGGGATCGATCAACGCGTTGGGGTGGTTGAGGACGAAGATCACCGGCCCCTCGGCGGGCACCCGCTCGAGCCCGTCGAGCTCGATCCGCCGGAAGAACACCCGCAGCGCCAGCCCGAAGACCTGCTCGACGATCCGCCGCAACACGGCCGCGAGTATACGCCCCCAGCGCGTGATACAAGGGAGGCGCGATGATCACCGCCCAGGAGCTCCGCCGCCGCTGGGACCTCGATCCTGAGGTCATCTTCCTCAACCACGGCAGCTTCGGCGCGTGCCCGCGGGAGGTCCTCGCCGTCCAGGCCGAGCTCCGCGCCCGCTGCGAGCGCGAGCCGGTGCGTTTCTTCGTCCGCGAGCTCCCCGCCCTGCTCGACGCCGCCCGCGCCGAGCTCGCCGCCCTCGTCGGCGCGGCCGCGGACGACCTCGTCTTCGTGCGCAACGCGACGGAGGGCGTGAACGCGGTCCTGCGCTCGCTCGAGCTCGCGCCCGGCGACGAGCTGGTGATCACGACGCACGGCTACAACGCCTGCAACAACGCGGCGCGGCACGTCGCCGCGCGGGCAGGCGCGCGCGTCGCCCTGGCGAAGATCCCCTTCCCGATCAGCGGCGCCGACGCGGCGCTCGAGGCGGTGCTCGCCGCGCTCTCGCCGCGGACCCGGCTCGTGCTCGTCGATCACATCACCAGCCCGACCGGCATCATCCTCCCGATCCCCGCGATCGTCGCGGCCGTCCAGGCCCGCGGGGTCGACTGCCTCGTCGACGGCGCCCACGCCCCGGGCATGCTCCCGCTCGAACTGGGCCGCCTCGACGCCGCCTATTACACCGGCAACCTCCACAAGTGGGTCTGCGCGCCGAAGGGCGCGGCCCTGCTGCACGTCCGCCGCGATCGCCACGCCGGCCTGCACCCCGCCGTGATCAGCCACGGCTACAACGCCCCCAGCCCGCGCTCGCGCCTCCACGCCGAGTTCGACTGGACCGGCACCTGCGACCCCACCCCCTGGCTCTGCGTGCCGCACGCCCTGCGCGCGATGGCGGGGATGCTCCCCGGAGGCTGGCCCGAAGTTCAGGCCCGCAACCACGCGCTCGCGTGCGCCGGGCGCCGCGTCGTCGCGGACGCCCTCGGCGCCGCGCTGCCTGCCCCCGAGGACATGCTCGGGAGCCTGGCAAGCGTCGAGCTCCCGCCCGGCGGGGAGGGCCCGCCGACCACCCCCCTCTACTCTGATCCGCTGCAGGACGCGCTCTTCTTCACGCACAAGATCGAGGTCCCGATCCCGCCCTGGCCGGCGCCGCCGCGGCGCCTGGTCCGGATCTCGGCCCAGCTCTACAACGAGATCGCCGACTACGAGGCCCTCGCCCGCGCCCTCGTCCGCGAGCTCGCGCCCTGACGCCGGCGCTAGGGCCCCGCGTCGAGGATCCGCGGGTTGTCCCACAGGAGCGCGGGGATCTCCGTCCCCTCCTGCCCCTCGCGATGGACCACCAGCGCGACGTCGACTTTCCCCTCGGCGAGCGACCCCACGAGCGGGATCACCAGGTCGACCGGGGTCTGGTGCGGCAGCGGCATGTCCGTCACGAAGAGCTCCGCGGTCTGGTCGAGCTCGACGTCGTGGGCGATGATCTGCACCTTGAGCAGCGCCCACCCCGACTCCGCCGAGTAGTCGATCCGCGTCGCCAGGCAGGGGAGCTTCATCTGCGACAGGTCGAGCCCGGTGAACGCGCCCTGGATCAGCCCTGGCTTGCCCGCCCTGGGTCCGAGCAGGAGCGCCGGAGCGAACACCTCCCCGGCCTCCGTCGTCGCCTGCGGCAGCTTGTTGACCACCCCGACCTCGGAGGACTCGATCGGGCACGTCGTCGGCATGGTCGGGCTGTCCACGGAGGGGCCGAAGCTCCACGCGGCGTAGGGCTTGCCGCAGAGCAGCGGGTAGACCCCGGCCAGGTCGGCGGCCGCCGCCATGTCGCAGCGCTCCTGCTCGCTCAAGGGCTCGCCCGTGCTCGACCCGTCGGGTCCGCTCGTCGCGCCCGTGCTCGCGGTCGTCGTCGAGGTCGAGGTCGTCGAGGTGCCGGGCTCGATCGGACCCGTCGTCTCGCTCGTCCCGTCCTGCGTCCCTGTGGTCGACGTGCCGGTCGACGACCCCGATCCGCTGGAGCTCGCTGCCGCCCCGCTGCTCGACGTCTCGAGGGGCTCCCCGAGGAAACCTGGGTTGTCCTTCCAACACCCGATCAGGACCAGGCCGCCCGCCCACCACCGCCGCATCTCTTCAACCTACCCTTTGCCGCCCAGACCCGGCAGCCTCCCGCGCCCGCACCGGCCGGCCGGATGTGACCCCGCTCCGGGACGCCGGTTGGAGCCGCACGCACAGGACCGGTTATAGGGATATAGTGACAGAGAGTGCGAGCGGGAGGGGCGGATGATGCGGGTGATGCGGATGCTGTGTGCGATCGGGGCGTGGGTTGCGATCTCGAGCGGATGCGACCCACAGGACGAGGCAGCGAGCGCGCAGGAGGCCGCGCCCGCGCGGGCGCTGGGCGAGGCCTGCGAGAGCGCGAAGGACTGCGCCGAGGACCAGTACTGCGCGGTGTCCGAGGGCGAGTGCGGACGCCTCGGCACCTGCGAGCTCCGGCCCCTCGCGTGCGAGCGTGACCGTCCGGTGTGCGGCTGCGACGGCGCGACCTACGAGGGCGGCGCCTGCGAGGCCGCGATGAGCGGCGAGAGCGTCGACTTCCAGGGCGAGTGCCCGCCGCCGCCCTGCCTCGCCAACTCCGACTGCGCGGCCGATCAATACTGCGCCAAGGTGACCGGCGACTGCGGCGGCTACGGCGCCTGCACCCCGCGTCCGCTGATGTGCTCGGCCGCGGTCTCCAAGGTGTGCGGGTGCAACGGCGTCACCTACGACAACGCCTGCAAGGCGGCGAAGCAGGGCGTCACCGTGAAGAAGACCGGCAAGTGCTGAGCCCGCGTCACGGGACGACGCGGACCTTCCCGCTCGCCCCGTGGCCGAACACCTCCGGCTTGTACATCGCCTCCGCGTGGGTCGGCGGCAGCGCGTACTCGCCGATCGAGGTCGCGCGCGCCACGTAGGAGTACGTGTAGACGCCGGCCGGGAGCCTCTCGGCGAAGAGCAGCATGCGATCGTCGCGCAGCTCGGTGTGCTCGAAGCGCCAGCGCGACCGCCAGCGCCACTCGCCCTCCCCGCCCTGGTCGTCGCCGAGATCGCGGCGGACGTTGATGAAGCGCCGGTTGAGCCCCTCGAGGCCGCCGGGCAGCGGATCGTCGACGACGACGAAGCGCGCGCGATCCTTCGCTATCAGCGTCAGGTGCACCCGCACGAGCGAGCCCGCCTTGATCTCCCAGGTCCCGTCCGGCAGCCGCCGCACCGCCCCGGGCGCGGGCGCCTCGCCCTCCCCCGCGATCGCCTCGTAGTTGCGGTGCACCTCGAGGCCCCGCGACTCCGCCGCGATCGCCCCGTCCGCGGGCGCGTAGCGGAGACCGAGGCGGTAGTAGAGCCGCCCCGCGCCCTCCTTGCCGATCACGATCTCGCCCGGCCCCGCGGCGAGCAGCTCCGCCATCGGGACCGTCTGCTCCGCGACCTCCACCTCGCGCCCCGCGAAGGTCCGCTCGAAGGCCGCGCGATCATCGAGCCAGACCCGCGCCACGAAGTCCGGGACGTCCTTCTCGACCGCGGTGAAGTAGCGGTTCGCGGCGAGCAGCGCCCACGCGGTCGCGTGCGTCGACCCCCACGCGCCGCGCCCGGGCGCGCGGTCCTCCATCAGCCCCGCCATGACCTTCGGCAGCAGGGGATCCTCCGGCGCCGCCTCGAGCAGCGCGACCAGGGCGATCGCGTCGGTCTGCGCGTCGGAGTGCATGAGCACCTGCAGCCCCTCCGCGTCGACCTCGCTCGCGCGCTCGGCGAAGTGCGCCGCGCGGGCGCCCTCGACGACCCGCCCGCGCAGCTCCTTGAGCAGCGCCGCCCTCGGTCCGGCGCGCCCGTAGCGCTGCGCCGCCGAGAGCAGCAGCGCTCGGGCGTAGAGCGGCATCTCCCGGCGACGCGCGTACACGGCGTCGAAGAGGTGGCCCCCGACCCCCTCGCGGCTGAGCAGCCACACCGCGAAGGCCCGGCTGGTGTGGTCGTAGAAGCGGCCCCAGGGCGTCGTCTCCCCCACCTCGACGAAGCGCGCCAGGTAGTCGAGCGCCGCCTTGAGGCCCTCCTCCTCGCCGAGCAGCCCGGCCTTCTTCGCCTCGAGCATGCCGAGCGCCGCCCACACGCTCAGGTAGGGCGAGCTGGGCCCGCGCCGCTCCCACAGTCGGAACCCACCGTCGTAGTTCTGCCGGCCCTTCAGCCGCGCCAGGCCGCGCCGGACCTGCTCCTCCCGGCGGGCGAGGTCCTGCCCGCCCGCGATCGGCATCTTCTCGAGCAGCGGGCCGAGCACGAGCATCGGCAGCATCCGACTGACGATCTGCTCGCTGCAGTCGTACTCGTTGCCCTCCAGGAACTCCGCGGCGTCCTGCAGCCCGGTCAGCGCCGTCGAGCTGAGGCGCAGCTCGAGCCCGCCGTAGCTCGCCAGCGCTTCCTT
>CAZMML010000178.1:0-7090 GCA_964567335.1 uncultured Nannocystis sp.
CCTCACCTGGCCGCGAGACCATGGCAGTTCGGACACGCGTAAACCCCGCCCTCCGCGACGTTGCTGCAGAGGTCCGCGCCAAGATCCAGCGAATTCGCGGCGCCGTGAAGAAAGACGGATCATTCATCCGCCAGCCGTCACTACATACACGTCCCTCCCCCCGGACGGTTCTCGCATGCCCCCCAAGGACCTACCCGATGTCCGTGCGGACCTCCCCCCCCCGCACGACACACCGCAGGAGCCGCGTGACGACGACCCCCTGCGCCAACTGTTCCGTCGCCACGCCAACCACTACGTGATCGGCGCCCGCGCGCGCCAAATGCAGAGCCGGATCCGCCACAAGCTGTTCGCCGGCGAACCCGATCCGAGCGCGTGAATCCACCGCAGGTCGATCCACCCGAGGTGAATCCCCTGCGCGCGGCCTGGGCCGCGCGCATGCATCTGCGGGCCTCCACAGGCCCGCTCCGTACCGCTCAGCGCCGTCGCTCGCGCGCCGCCGCGATCGCGTCGCGCACCATCACGTCGTGCTCGGCCGGGTCGGCCCACCGCCGCTGACCCTCCTCCGACAGCAGCCGGATCGGGTCGAAGTACAGGTAGTACGCGTCCTCGTTGACGTTCGGGCTGCGGTACACGCTGATGCCCGTCTCGCGGTTGTAGTGCTCGAACGAGTGGCAGTCGCGCTTGCCGCCGCCGCCGGGCGCGTCGACGACGAAGGTCGGGGTATTGAACCCGGCCGTCAGCCCGCGCACCTGCTTCTCGAGCTCGATCGCCGTGTCGACGGTCGTCCGCAGGTCCTCGACGCCCTTCACCAGGTCGTGCACGTACACGTAGTACGCGTGGACGTTCAGGTAGCTCATGCGCTGGATCAGCAGGCGCATCACCTCGGGCGTGTCGTTGACCTTGCGCTGCAGCACCGACTGGTTGCGCACGAACACCCCGGCTTCGAAGAGCCGGTTCATCGCCCGCTGGGTCAGCTCGGTCAGCTCCGACGGGTGGTTGAAGTGGGTGTGGAGCACGACCTCCTTGTGGAGCTTGCGCCCGCGCTCGACCACGCCGACGAGGGCGCCGAACCAGGCGTCGTCGGTGAGGATCTTCTGCGGCATGACCGCTGGGCCCTTGGTGGCGAAGCGCATCCGGCGGATGTTCGGCAGGTCGAGGAGGCGGTTGCCGATCGACTCGATGTGCTCGGCCCGGAGGTTGTAGGCGTCGCCGCCGCTGATCACGATGTCCTCGAGCTCGGGCCGCGACGCGATGTACGCGAAGGCGCGCTCCCAGCGGTCCTGCGTCGGCCGCAGGTGCACCTTCTCGACCTGCTCGGTGTCGATCCCGACCGCGTAGCTGCGCGTGCAGAAGCGGCAGTAGACCGGGCAGGTGTCCAGCGCGAGGAAGAGCGCCTTGTCCGGGTATCGGTGCGTCAGCCCGGGCACCGGCGCGTCCTCCTGCTCGTGCAGCGAGTCGAGGTCGAGCTTCGGGTGATCGGGCAGCAGCCGCGTGCCGAGCGGGATGAACTGCCGCCGCAGCGGGTCCTCGATCGGGCTCGACCAGTCGATCAGGCTCAACAAATAGGGCGAGACCCGGAGGCTCATCGGCGCGCGGTGGAAGCCGTCCTGTACGTCGGCGATGAACCCGGGAGAGACCAGGTCCTGCACCGTCTCGACCAGCTTGTCGGGCCGGGTGATCGTGTGCTTGGCCTGCCATTTGTGGTCGAGGAAGGTCGCCTCGTCGATCTCCCGGTAGGCGGGGATCTTCCGCCAGAAGTCGCCGCCGAGGAGCTGCCGGTGCACGAGGCTGGCCGGGTCGACCGGCTTCTTCTTCGCCGGGATAGCTTCACCCTGCGTCACCACGGGCAATTTGCTCTGCACGCTTCCCTCCATCCGCTTGGTGTAGTCCAAATCCGGGGTTCGGGGAGGGCCCCCGCAATCTTCACCGCAATTGCGACTCAGCGCGGCCCTGCCCGCGAGCCGGCTCACGTCCGCGCATCAGTCGATCAGGCTCACGACGCCGTCCCTCCCGGCGGCCGCGTCGAGATAGAGCGCACGCAGCTTGCGGAAGTTGGACACGAGGTAGTCCAGGACCTCCTCGCCCTCGTCCCAGATCCGGGGATACACCTCCGCGGCCAGCATCTTGGCCGGCGCGAAGCGGCGCCGCAGGTCCTCCTCTTCGATCGGGCGCAGCGCCGCGGCGATCCGCTGCACGCGCGCGGGCAGGTTGCGGAAGAGCAGGCCGGTGCCTTCGGGGTCGACGCCGTAGATCGCCTGCGTCTCTGGCAACGAGGGGTCGGGCAGCATGTAGGGGCGTTCGCGTCGCTCCTCCGAGATCAGCCAGGCGATCCCGTCCCACGCCTTGTCGAGGTCGACGCGACCCGGCAGTCCCCACCTCAACCACTCGTGGAGCTCGTCGGTCGTCGCGGTCTGGATCTGGGCGGCCGGCATGCGACGCGCCTTCATGGTCATGCCCATGCGCGGTCCATATCAGTCCTCCGCGAGGGGCCACAAGCGCGCCTCGCCGGGGTCCGCGCTACACTCGCCGTCTCGTGACCGCGTCGTCAGCGCCTCGGGCCGGCGAGCCCGCGCCCTTCGAAGAGCTCCTCGAGCCGGCGGACTTCGTCCGCGTCGTCGACGAGCTCGCGGCGGAGCTCGCGGCGGAGCGGGCGGTCCTGGGGGTCGCGGTCGGCTTCGTGCCGCCCTTCCCGGGGAAGCGCCAAGACCCCGATCCGCGGCGGCGCACGGTCAGCCTCCTCGCGCTGGCGACCCGCACGCGCACCGTGCTGATCCGCCAGGACTGCGCGCCGGCCTGGCCGCGGCTGCGCGCGCTGCTCGCGGGTCCACGCCCGCCCTACGTCGTCTTCCACGACGCGCACGTCGGGCTGGCCGCGCTCGCGGGGCTCCACCTCCCGAGCCCGCCGCGGGTCGGCTGCGTCCGCACGGCCGCGGTGCTGGTCGCCGAGGGCGTCCGGGACGACCCCGAGCCGCGTGACCCGGCGAGCGCGCCGCGCCGCCACTCCAGCGACCCCTTCAGCGTGGCGAGCCTCGCGCTCCGCCACCTCCGGCTGGCGATCCCGGAGGGCGATGCCCCGAGCCAGATCGCCCTCGGTGAGCGCGGCACTCGCTTGTGGGCCCCGCCCGAGCGCGTCGCTACCGAGGCGCACCTCGTCCTCAGGCTCATGGAGGCGCTCTCTCCGCGGCTGCGCGAGCGCGGGCTCGTCCCGGTCTTCGACCTCGAGTGCCGCCTGCTGCCCGCGGTCATCGACATGGAGGGCGCCGGGATCGCCGTCGACGGGCCGCGCTGGGAGCGGGTCGCCGAGCAGTGGCGGACCGAGCGCCAGGTCGCCGCGGACCTCGAGCGCCAGGCCCAGCTCGACAAGCTGATCTCCACCTACGCCCACTGGCCGCGCGACTACCTCCACGTCGACGGCCGCATGCACCCGCGCCTCGACCCGCTCGGCGCGGACTCGGGGCGCTTCGCGTGCAGCCAGCCCAACCTTCAGCAGGTCCCCTCGGAGCACACGGCCCCAGGGCTGCGCGCCTGCTTCGCGCCCGCGCCGGGCCACGTCCTCATCATCGCCGACTACGCCCAGATCGAGCTGCGGGTCGCGGCGCACCTGGCCCCCTGCGCGGCCCTCCGGCAGGTCTTCCTCGACGGCCGCGACCCGCACCGCGCCACCGCCGCCACGCTCGCCGGCAAGTCCGAGGCCGAGGTCAGCGCCCACGAGCGCAAGCTCGCCAAGGCGGTCAACTTCGGCTTTCTCTTCGGCATGGGCGCGTCGCGCTTCCAGGAGTACGCCGCGGGCAACTACGGCCTCGAGCTCGACCTCGCCGCGGCCGAGCGCGCGCGCGAGGCCTTCTTCGCCACCTTCCCGGGGATCGCCGCGTGGCACCGCAAGGTCGGCGGCCTGGCGGCCCGCGCGGCCCGCGAGGACATCACGGTGCGCACAGTGCTCGGCCGCCGCAAGCGCTTCCCCGCCGGGCACTTCTCCTTCAACGCCGCCCTCAACATCCCCGTACAGGGGACCGCCGCGGAGGGTTTCAAGCGGGCCATGACCCTCCTGCTCCCGGCGCTCGACTCGCTCGGCGGCAGGGGTGTCCTCTGCGTCCACGACGAGTACCTCGCCGAGGTCCCGGAGGAGCACGCCGAGGCCGCGCGCGCGCTCGTCCGCGACGTCATGCAGCGGGCCATGGCCGAGGTCGTGCCCTCGGTCCCGATCGTCGCCGACGCCCGGGTCGCCCGTACGTGGGCCGAATGAGCGCCCGCGAAACCTCACGGGCCCGCGCTGGTTCCAACAACTACCCTCGAACATCCCCCTCCCGAGGAGCTTTTCGTGCCCTCTCCCGTCTCGCGTCGTTCCTTCACGGCCTTCTCCGCCCTCGGTCTGGGCCTTCCGGGCTTGCTCCCCGGCTGCAGTGGCCCCACAAAGGCCCAAGCCACCATGATCCCCGGCCAGCACAGTCCACTCTCTGACCACCTCGCGTGGTTCTCCGTCGACCAGGCGACCCTGGGCCGCGTGATGGCGGAGCTCACCGCGCGCGGCGCCGACGCGGCGGATCTCTACTTCCAGCACAGCCGCGACAACAGCATCACCATGGAGGACGGCATCATCAGCCGCGCCAGCACCTCGGTCGATCAAGGCGTCGGTCTGCGCTGCGTCGTCGGTGATCAGACCGGCTACGCGTTCACCGAGGACCTCTCGCCCGCGGCCATGCTCGCGGCGGCCCGCACGGCGGCGAGCATCGCCCACGGCGGCGGCGCGGGGGTCCCGGCGGCCTACCGCCACCGCCCCTTGCCGAGCCGCTACGAGCTCGTGCAGCCCTGGTCGGACGTCGCGGCGACGGACAAGCTGCCGCGGATCGAGCGGCTGGCCGCGCTG
Source organism: uncultured Nannocystis sp. (assembly GCA_964567335.1). Taxonomy (GTDB): domain Bacteria; phylum Myxococcota_A; class Polyangia; order Nannocystales; family Nannocystaceae; genus Nannocystis. The sequence continues at coordinate 4,865 of CAZMML010000178.1, forward strand.
GCGAAGGCGGCGGACCCGGCGATCGAGAAGGTGACGGTGAGCTGGGGCGACGGCGAGGAGCTGGTGATGGTCGTCGGCAAGGACGGCGAGATCTTCACCGACGTGCGGCCGATGACCCGCCTGTGGTGCATGATCACCGCCAAGAAGAACGGCGTCACCCAGAGCAACTCCGCCAACCTCGCGGGGCGCCACGGGATCGACTGGTACACCGACGAGCGCCTGCAGTTCCTCGCCAAGGAGGCGGTCTCGCGGACGATGATCCTCTTCGACGCGCGCCGCCCGCCGGCCGGCGAGATGCCGGTCGTCCTGGCGGCCGGCGCCAGCGGGATCCTCCTCCACGAGGCGATCGGCCACGGCATGGAGGCGGACTTCAACCGCAAGAACACCAGCATCTACGCCAGCATGCTCGGCAAGAAGGTCGCGCCCGACTTCGTCACGATCGTCGACGACGGCACCCAGGAGGGCGAGCGCGGCGCGCTCAACGTCGACGACGAGGGCACCCCCTGCGACAAGACGATCCTCGTCGACCGCGGCGTCATGGCCTCGTACCTCCACGACGCGATCAGCGCCCGCCACTACAAGGTCAGGCCGACCGGCTCCGGGCGGCGCGAGTCCTTCCGCCACGCGCCGATGCCGCGCATGCGCTCGACGTACATGGAGAACGGCCCGCATACGCGCGACGAGATCATCGCCTCGGTCAAGAAGGGCATCATCGCCGAGACCTTCACCAACGGCCAGGTCCAGATCGGCGCCGGCGACTTCACCTTCTACATCAAGAACGGCTGGCTGATCGAGGACGGGAAGATCACCGCCCCGATCAAGGACATCAACATCATCGGCAACGGCCCCGAGGCGCTCCGCAACGTCACCATGGTCGCCGACGACTGCAAGCTCGACTTCGGCGGCTGGACCTGCGGCAAGGACGGCCAGAGCGTCCCGGTCTCCCAGGGCCTCCCCACCACCCTCGTCTCGAAGCTCACCGTCGGAGGCGAAAATGTCTGACCTCGACCTCCTCGCCAGCGCCCGCACCGCCGTCGAACTGGCCAAAAAGTCAGGCGCCAATGACGCCTGGGCCGCGCTCTCGCGCGACCGCTCGGTCTCCTACACCTTCCGCGACGGGAAGATCGAGAAGGTCGAGGAGAGCACCTCCCGCGGCCTCGGGATCAGCGTCTACGTCGCCGGCCGCTACTCCACCCACAGCACCACCGACCTCCGGCCCGATCGCCTCGCTGGTTTCATCCGCGACGCCGTCGCGCTGACCCGCGCGCTGCAGCCCGACCCCTTCCGCGTGATCCCGGACCCGGCGCTCTTCCAGAACCGCCCGACCCTCGACCTGCAGCGCAGCGACCCCGCGGTCGCCGCGATCTCCCGCGAGCAGCGCGAGGCGTGGTGCGCCGAGATGGACGCGAAGGCCCACGCGGACGCGCGGGTGCTCTCGGCCGAGTGCAGCATGTACACCGGCGAGTCGCAGGGCGCGGCCGCCAGCAGCAACGGCTTCTCCGGCACCTGGGACGGCTCCTACGCCGGCTACAGCGCGACGGCGACGGTGCGCGAGGGCGAGGACAAGCGGCCCGAGGGCTCGGCCCACGCGGCGGCCCGCTTCCTCGGCGACCTCCCGGAGCCGGGGAAGATCGCGGAGCTCGCGCTCCGGCGCGCGCTCGACCGGCTCGGCAGCACCAAGGGCCCGACGCTGCGCACGACGATGGTGGTCGACCGCGAGGCGGCGGTGTCGTTGATCTCGCGCGCGCTCGGGCCGGCGAGCGGGGCGGCGATCCAGCAGGGCCGCTCGTACTTCGCCGGCAAGCTCGGGCAGCGGCTCTTCAGCGAGAAGCTGACGATCACGGACGACCCGCTGATCCCCCGCGGCCTGGCGTCGCGCCACTTCGACGGCGAGGGGATCTCCGCGCGGGCGATGCCGATCGTCGAGGCGGGGGTGGTCCGGAACTTCTACGTCGACACCTACTACGGCCGGAAGCTCGGCGCGCCGCCGACCACCGGCGCCCCGAGCAACCGCGTGGTCGGCCTCGGCGACCGCTCGCTCGACCAGCTGATCACCGCGGTCGGCGAGGGCATCTACGTCACCTCGTGGCTCGGCGGCAACTCCGACCCGACCACCGGCGACTTCTCCCTCGGTCTCCGCGGCCACCTGATCAAGGGCGGCAAGCTCGGGGCCCCGATCGGGGAGATGAACGTCACCGGCAACCTGGCCGCCCTCTTCGGCAAGCT
>CAZMML010000179.1:0-7058 GCA_964567335.1 uncultured Nannocystis sp.
GCGCGGCGAGCAGGGCCTCCATGGTCGGGTAGCGCTGGTCAGGGTCGGGGTGGAGGCCGCGTGTGATCACCTCGAAGAACGCGGGCGGGACCTTGGTGTCGCGCGGGGGCGGGGTGAGCTGGCCGGAGAGGACGCGGCGCCGGAGCTCGTCGCGGTCCTCGGCGGCGAAGGGGTGCCAGCCGTAGAGGCCGCGGTAGAGGGCGACGCAGAAGGCGAACTGGTCGGACTTGGCGGTCGCCGGCTGGCGGTGGAGCTGCTCCGGGGACATGTACGAGGGGGTGCCCATGACGGCGCCGCTCTGGGTCAGGCGAGAGCTGCGCTCGAGCTCCTCGGCGGAGGCCTGGACCTCCGGCTCTGAGCCTTCGGGCGAGCGGCGGACGAGTCCGAAGTCGACCACGCGGACGCGGCGGTCGTCGCCGACGAGCACGTTCTCGGGCTTGAAGTCGCGGTGGACGAGGCCGACGCGGTGGGCCGCGGCGAGCCCCTGCCCGGCCTGGACGTAGAGGTCCAGGATCTCACGCCAGGGCCGAGGCCCGCCGTCGATCAAGGCGCGCAGGCTGACGCCGCGGATGAACTCCATGGCGATGAAGACCCGGCCCTCGAAGCTCCCGACCTCGTAGATCTGCACGACGTTCGGGTGCGACAGGCGGGCGAGGGCCTGCGCCTCGCGGAGCAGCCGCGACGAGGCGCGCTCGACCCCCGAGTCGCGGTCGAGCCGCACGAGCTTGATCGCGACCTTGCGCCCGAGCTCGGCGTCCTCGCCGAGCAGCACCTCGCCCATGCCGCCGACGCCGAGCTGGCGGACGATCGTGTAGCGCGAGATCTTGTAGGGCGCGACGCCCTCGCCGAAGAGTTTGTCGCGGGCGGCGGCCTTGAGCCGCTGAAACTCGATCGAGCCGGGTGACGCGGCCGGGGGGGCGGCGCCGCCGGCTTCGGCGTCGGTCATGACCGGAGGATAACGAGCGCCGTGCTGCTTGGGGTCGCCTGGGTCCAAACGTCGCAGGCGACCGCGCGAGATCGCTCGTCTCAGGTCGATGAACAATCCGATCGCAGCCTGGGTGAAGAAGCGATTGAGCGTTCTTTCATGCAGATCGCGCGGTTAATCACTTGGAATTGCTGGATAAATGGCAAGACGAGCAGATTCGGGCCCAAATTTTAGGTGAACCCGTCTTCATGATGTGTTAACGTAGGGACATGCCGACGTTCCTTGAGAGGCTTACACGCGCGCTCACCGCCAGCGCACGGACGGTTGAGCTGCGAGATACGCCGCATCGCGTCCGTGCCGGCGACGAACTGAAGGTCACAGCGGAGGTCCTCGGGGGGGACCGGGGGACGAAGCTGACCGCGGTGACGGTACGCTTGGAGGAGGAGCGGGTCGACTTCGAGCACCCGCGAAGGGGCGGATTCATGCCCTGGCGGACCGCCACGTCTGCGACGATCACGGTGCCCACGCGCGAGCTGGCGCCGAACGAGCGGGTCACGCTCCCGCTGGCGCTGACGGTGCCCCAGGGGCTCGATCCGAGCGCGCCGCACCGCCGCTACCGGCTCTCGGTGGAGGTACAGCCCGCGAGCAACTTCGCCGCCGCGTCTGCGCTCGTCGAGGTGGCGGAGGGGTCCCGCGCGACCGCGCCGATCCTGGTCCCGAGGGTGAAGGTCGCGTCGGCGTGATCGCGCGGCCTCGGGCCGAGGCGCGACGTGCTCAGCCGCCGACCGTGCGGACAGCGATCGATCGGGCGAAGTCGTCGCCGCCGCCGCCGAGGAAGGCGCCGAAGAGCAGCTGCGAGCCGTCCTCGGCGAGGCGGATCACCCAGACGTCGTGCGCACCGCCGCCGAAGCCGTTCTGGAGGCCGTCGGGCGTGGTCGGGGCGGAGCCGTCGCCCGCGTTACAGACCAGCACGACGCCGCCGGCGCCGTCGACGTGGACGCGAGAGGCGTCGACTCCGTCGTCGCCGGCGCCGCCGAGGTAGGTGGAGAAGACGAAGGCGTCGAGCCCCGGGGAGAGGCGGGCGATCGTCATGTCGGCGTTGCCGGCGCTGCTGCCCTGCAGCGCGCCGGGCGTGGTCGGGAAGTCGTCCGAGGACGAGAGCCCGACCACCACGACGTCGCCGTTGTCGGCGAGCGCGACCCCCTGGCACTCCTCGTAGCCGCTGCCGCCGAGATAGGTCGCGGCGAGGAGCTTCGAGCCGTCGGGGGAGAGGCGGGCGACGAAGCCGTCGGCGCTGCCGGCGTGGGCGCCCTGCACCGCGCCGGGGGTGGCCGGGAAGTCGGCGCCGTTGACGTAGCCGCAGATGATCGTCTCGCCGTTGGCGGCGACGACGATGCCGCCGGTGGCGGCGTCGTTGTTGTCGCTGCTGCCGAGGAGTGTGCCGTAGACGAGCTTGTCGCCGGCGGGCGAGAGCTTGGCGATCCCGCCCTCGGTCGCGCCTTTGAGGGTCTTCTGGAAGGCGTTGGCGGAGGTCGGGAAGTTGTTCGAGGCGACGTGCCCGTCGACGAAGACCGCGCCGGTGGCGTCGACGAAGTTGCGGCCGCGGGCGGTGTCGTCGTTCGAGCCGCCGAGGAAGGTGCCCCACACCAGGCCGCTGCCGTCGGGCTTGACCTTGGTGACGAAGAAGTCGCCGCCGAAGTAGGGCGCCTGGTTCTGGCCGCCGGCGTAGGTCGGCTGGAAGGTGCCCGGGGTGGTCGGGAAGTTGGTCGAGGAGGTGCGCCCGCTGACGTAGAGGTTGCCGTCGGGGTCGACGGAGAGGCCGTAGCCGACGTCGTAGGAGGAGCCGCCGAAGTAGCTGGCGAAGACGAGGGAGTCGTCGGGCGCGAACTGGACGAGGAAGGCGTCCATCCCGCCGCCGCCGAAGTTGGGCTGGAAGGCGGCCTGGGTGGTCAGGTTGGTGGAGGCGCTGCGGCCGGTGACGGTGAAGGCGCCGTCTCCAGCGAGCGCGACGTCGCGGATCTGGTCGAGCTGGTTGCCGCCGTAGTAGCTCGAGTAGGCGAGGGCGGGCGGGCCGCCGGCGGGGAGCGCGATCCGGGCGACGAAGCCGTCCATCTGGCCGCCCTTGTACTGGGACTGCAGCGCGTTCGGGGTCAGCGGGAAGTTGTTCGAGTCGGTCTGGCCGACGACCACGATCTCGAGGTCGACGGAGTTCGGTCCGGTGGTGTTGTCGGAGGTGCTCCCGGTCGAACCATCCGTGGTGGTCGTCGAGCTCGTGCCCGTGGTCGCGTCGGTGTTGGTGCCGGGGCCAGCGCTGGTCGGCTCGGGTCCGGTGCTCGGCTCGCCGGTGGTCGTGGTCGTCCCGCTCGTCGAGGCCTCCGTAGTGGAGGAGCTCGTCGTGGTGGTTATCGGGTCGCCGGTGCTCCCGCTCGAGCCCGAGGTGCCCGTCGTATCGGTCGCGGTGGTCATCCCGCCCCCGCCGCAGCCCGCGGCGAGGCACAGTCCCGTGGTAAGGAGATGTCTCGTCATCGCGACAGGCTATCGGGGCTGACCCGCTGGATCCACGGCGTGCGAGCGCGGGCGCGGCCGCCGTCCCGTCGAGGGCGGCTACCCCACGCGCTCGGTGCGGCCGTCGGCGTGGACCGCGAAGCGGCCCTGGTCGGGGGGATGGACGGGGCCGCCCGTGGGCCAGGGCCAGCCGCCGAAGCGGGTGCGCTGGTAGTCGGCGAAGGCCTGCTGGATCTCCGTTCGCGTGTTCATGACGAAGGGCCCGTATTGCTCGACCGGCTCACCGATCGGGCGCCCCTGGAGGAGGAGGAGCTCGGCCGGCCGCTCGCCGGCCCGCAGGAGCGCGGGCTCGGATCGGAGGCGCGCGCCGACGCCGGGTTTGAGCGCGCGGGGGCCGACCTGCAGGGCGTCGCCGCGATAGAAGTAGAGCGTGCGCTGCACGCCGGGGGCGGCCGGGGGGAGGGTCCAAAGCGCGCCGGGGGCCATGGTGATCGTCCAGATCGCGACTGCGCTCTCGGGGCGAGCCGCCCATGATCTCGGGGGCGGGGCCGGGGCGCGGGTGTCGGCGAGGTCGCCCGCGATCACGGTCACCTCGGTGGTGCGACCTTCGTCGTCGTGGGCGAGGTGGGTCGCGATCGTCTCGCGCCACAGCATCGAGAAGTGAGGCGCGGCGAACTTGTCGGCGCGCGGGAGGTTGAGCCAGATCTGGAAGAGCTCGAGCGGGTTCGGGCGGTCCCGGGCGAGCAGCGGGAACATCTCGGCGTGGACGATCCCGGCGCCGGCGGTCAGCCACTGCACGTCGCCCGCGCCGTAGCGGGCGGTCGCGCCGAGCGAGTCGCTGTGGTCGACGAAGCCGCGGCGGACGATCGTCACCGTCTCGAAGCCGCGGTGCGGGTGCTGCGGGAAGCCCGGCACGACGTCGCCGTGGTACATGCGCCAGCCGTCGAGGCCGGCGAAGTCGCGGCCGATCTGCCGGCCGGCGAGTGACGCAGCCGGCCCGAGGCGCTCGTCGCCGGCGGGGTAGGCGTCGTCGTGGTGGACGCAGAAGAGGAAGGGGTCCGCGGTCTCCCAGGGGACACCGAGCGGGTGGAGGGCGAGGACGGGATCGAGGGTCGTCACGGCAGGGTCTGTCTGCTGGCCGCAGGCGGAGAGCGAGGCCAGCGTCGCTCCGGCGAGCCCGCCGGCGAGCACCTCGCGGCGGGTCAGGCCTGGCGATCGCGGATCGTCAGTCATCAGGAGGCAGTATGAGCCGTCGCCGCGGGCGCGGGAGGCCCCCGCGCCGCGACGCAGCGTTGCTCCCGCAACAACGCTCGCTGCGCATAGCGCGCGCCCGGCAGATTGTCAGGTGACTGGCGACCGGGACGCGTCCACATTCGGGAGAGAGATATCAAGGTCGCGGGCGCCGCGAGCCGCGCGTCCGGTTGAGCCGGCCGCGCAGTCCCGCTCTCCTTGACGGCCAAAGAGCCGCTTCTTAGCGTCAAAAGGGGGGCGCGGAGATGTCGACGATGTGGCGGTGCGTGAAGGGGCTCGTGAGCCTCGCAATGGGGCTCGGAGTCCACGGGTGCGGCGACGACCGCACGGGCACGGGGGGCTCGACCGAGAGCGGGAGCACGGGCCAGGGGACGACTCAGGGGACGGCGTCGTCGGGCCCAGGCCTGACGACCGGCGCGTCGATGAGCTCGGGCAGCGGCGGCGACAGCATGGAGGCGGATACCAACATGATGCCGACCTCGACGGACGCGACCTCCGGGTCCTCGACGTCGTCGGGGCCGGGGACCACGGGGAGCTCGAGCGGCAGCACGACCGAGCTCACGGCGAGCACGGGCGGCACGGGGAGCTCGAGCGGATCGAGCAGCGGCGGCCCAGGCGGGTGCGCGAGCTCGGCCGACTGCCCCGCGGATCAGGTCTGTGTGATCGGCGAGTGCGTCCCCTTCGACGGGACGTGCGTGAACTACGGCGACTGCCACGGCGACAAGTACTGCTGCGCCGACGGGTGCCTCCCGAACGGCGAGCAGCCCGGCGTCTGCATCGACTTCGGCCTCGATCCGGAGGGCGGCGCGCACGAGGACTGCGAGGGCCTGGTCCCCGTCGGACTCTTCCAGCCCTCGGTGCAGTGCGAGTGGACGGGCCCGCCGCAGGCCGACCCCTTCCCGAACCACAAGAACGTCCTGACGACCCCGCTCGCCGCGCCGCTGCCTCACTTCGGGACGGACACCACCGAGCTGGTGGTCGTCGCCTACAACTTCACGGACGGCGGCGCGCAGTCGGGCTGGGGCTCGGACGCGAACTACTTCGGGGTGATCCGGATCATCAACACGCGTACGTGCCAGCAGCTCGAGACGATCCACGACCCAGCCAACAAGATGATCGCGGCCACGCCGCCGGCGATCGGCGACCTCGACGGCGACGGGATCGTGGAGATCGTCAGCCACCGCGCGGGCACCGGGGTGATCGCCTTCAAGTGGGACCCGAACGCCCAGACCTACAAGACCTTCTGGGTCGCGCTCAACACCGGCGTCGTGAACTTGACCCGCTGGGACGGCCCCTCGATCCACGACCTCGACAACGACGGGCTCCCCGAGGTCATCTCGGCCTCCGCGGTGTTCGACGGAGAGACGGGCGTTCGCCTCAACCCGAACCAGATCTTGCCCGGGGCCGGGGCCGGGGTCATCCCGGTGCTCGGCGACGTCGACAACGACGGCAACGTCGAGCTGATCGCCGGCCCGGTGTGGCGCTGGAACCTCGGCATGAACAAGTGGGACATGGTCTACACGGGCGCGCCAGCCAACCGGCACTACGGCTTCGCCGACTTCGGCACGCCGGGGCCGATGCCCGCCGACTTCAACCCGACCAAGCTCGACGGGATCGCCGAGATCGTCAGCGTCGGCAGCAACCTCGTCCGCCTCCACACGCTCGGCGGACAGCAGCTCCTCAGCGCGGCGATCGGCTCCGGCGGACCGCCGACCATCGGCGACTTCGACAAGGACGGCTTCCCAGAGATCGCCGCCGCCGGCGGGACTGCCTACGTCGTCTACGACCTCGACTGCAAGAACGGCGGCCCCGGCTGCGCCGCCCCCTACATCCGCTGGACCCGCCCCTCGCAGGACGCCTCCTCCGCGACCACGGGCTCGTCGATCTTCGACTTCGAGTTCGACGGCCAGGCCGAGGCGGTCTACGGCGACGAGTGCTTCGCGCGCGTCTACGAGGGCAAGACCGGCGAGGTGCTCTACTCCGCCTCGCGCACGTCGTGCACCTGGTACGAGAACCCGATCGTCGCCGACGTCGACAACGACCAGAACACCGAGATCGTGATCGGCTCCAACCCGAACTGCAACGTCACCTGCCCGGTGATCGACCCGATCCACCGCGGCGTCCGCTGCCTCGGCCCCGCCGACTGCAACGGCGGCGCCTGCGACGCCGGCTACTGCCGCTGCGCCAACAACGCCCAGTGCAGCGCCGGTCATCAGTGCGTCGCGCCGCCGATGGGCACCCCGGGCAACGGCAACACCTGCCGCGCCGAGCACCCGATGGGCATCAAGGCGACCGGCATCCGGATCCTCCGCGACCAGCTCGATCGCTGGTCGTCGTCGCGGGCAATCTGGAACCAGCACGCATACAACGTCACCAA
>CAZMML010000180.1:0-7038 GCA_964567335.1 uncultured Nannocystis sp.
GCCGAAGGCCTCGCGCGGCGCGGAGATCTCGAGGTCGACCTCGGTCCCGGCGCGGGCGGAGGAGATCGTCCACGCGAGCCCCTCGACGCGCCCGCGGGCCCGAAAGGCCTGCGTGAGCGAGTTGAGGGCGATCTGCTCGTCGCCGACCCGCAGCACCAGCAGGCTCATCGGCGGGGTCCACAGCGGACCGAGGCGAAGCCGGGCCGTGGCGCACTCGAGGAAGGTGTCGGGCGCGTCGTCGAAGCCCGCGACCTGCCCCCACGCGTAGCGGTCGGTGTGGCGCGAGCCCCAGTTGTGGTTCTGACTCCCGACCCAGGCGTCGATCGCGTGCCGGGCCCCGTCGACCACCAGCTCGCCCGTGAAGACCGCGTTAGGCGAGCCGACGAGCGCCTTCGCCTTGGGGAAGCCGCCCTCGTAGAGGTTCGGCGGGAGCAGCAGCAGCGGCGGCTCCGGGCTGGCGTAGCGCAGGTCCCACGCGATCTCGCGGCCCTCGCTCGCGGCCGAGCCGCGCAGCGAGCCGCCGTCCAGCGCGGCGCCGCCGATCTGCGCCTGCAAGCGATCGCTCGCGAAGGCGCACTGCGACCACGCCACGACCTGCTTCGTCGCGGTGATTGCGGCGCGCTCGCCGTCGAACCACACCGCCCACAGCTCGCCGACCCGCTGGTCAGGCTGCCCCTTCGGGCAGAAGATCGTGTATCGGATCCACCACCCGAGCGGCCGGGTGGGGTGGTTCGCGCGCTGAAAGTAGCTCTCGTAGTGGCCCCCTCGGGCCCCTGGATCCAGACGGCAGGCGTTGTAGCGGTCGCGGTCGACGGGCACGCGCCTTGCCTACTACGGGCGCCTGGAAGGGGGCAACGCCGGCATATCCTGCGAAGGCGGGCGGGTGCGTCGGCGCCGCTCTGTTCAAGCGCGCCGATCTTTGGCACTCAAAGGGCCTTGCTCCTCCTCCTGCCCCTCGCGCTCTCGCTCGCGCTCACGGCGCCGATCGAGGTCCGCAGCGCCGCCGTCGACCCGGCTCTCACCGAGGTCGGCCTGCGCACGCGAGTCGGCGACCTCGCCGATCGATGGACGATCCTCGTCACGGACACGGGCTCGCCCGACCTCGTCGCGGTCGAGCTGCGAGGCCCCGAAGGCCACGTCGAACGGCGCGAGCTGGTCCTCGCCGGGGTGACGGTGGAGGACCGCAGCCGCGAGCTCGCGGCGAGCCTCGCCCTCCTGATCGAGGCGGGCTCGCAGGCGACACCGCCGAAGGACCCCCTGCGCCCAGATGGATCGCCGCAAGAGCCTGGACCCGACGCGACGCCGACCGACGCGACGCCGCCCGATCCGCCGCCGCCCGACCACCCCCCTGCGCCCTCCCCTCCCTCGGTCCGCGGCTTTGTCGCGCTCGGCCCGCGAGTCGGACTCGGTCGCGGACTCCTCTTCGACGGCGGGGCGGACCTCCACGCGGGGGTGTGGCTCGCGCGCGAGCGGCTGGTCCCGCTCGTCGAGCTCGGCACGACGGGCGCCCAGCAGGGAGAGATCTCCCTGCTCCAGGTCCGCGCCGGCGCGGGCCTCGGGGTCGGCGCTCCGGTCACGCCCCGGATCTGGCTCGGAGGACATGTCCTCATCCACGCCCTCTGGCTGCGCGCGCGCGAGGCCGGGGAGGGGCGCGCCTGGTCCTCCTCCAGCGACGTCGGCGCGCTCGTGCAGTACCGGGGGCGGCGCTTCTACTTCGGCCTGCGGACCGGGGTCGACGTCACGCTGCCGCCGCTCGACGTCCTGGGCGCAGGCGCGCACGTGCGCCGCGGGCCGGCGCGCTGGTTCCTCAGCCTGGGGCTCGGCCTCCTCTTCGGCTGACGCACATCCGTGGCGTTGGAAGCCCCGCGGTCGGCGCGGTCTATAGCCGCGTGACGCCCTCCGCTATCCTCGGGTCGGCCATGACCACGCGGGCCGCTCTCAGGGACGCGGACAGCCTCGCTGTGCTTCTCGCGGCGCAGGGCGGCGACCGTGCCGCACAGGCGCTGATCTTCGAGTCCTACAAGGAACGGGTAGCGCGCCAGGTCTACCGCATGACGGGAGATCTCGGGTCGGTCGACGACCTCGTGCAGGAGGTCTTCATCTCCGCCTTCGCCGCGCTCCCGCGCTTCCGCGGCGACGCCCAGCTCGGGACCTGGCTCTACACGATCGCCGCCAACCGCGTGCGCAACTGGTGGGACTCGCAGCGTCGACGCCGACGCCGCGAGGACCTCGCCAGCGAGCGGGTGAGCGGCGAGGTGGAGACCCCAGAGGCGGACCTGGAGGCCAAGCAGCAGCAGCGCCGTCTCTACGCCGCCCTCGGCGAGCTCCCCGACAAGCTGCGCGAGGCCTTCGTCGCCCGCGCGATCGAGGGGATGAGCCTCCAAGACGCCTCCACCGCGCTCGGCGTCCCGATCAGCACCGTCTCATACCGCACCCGCCGGGCCGAGCAGCTCCTCTGCGCGGCCCTCGGGATCCCCTGGAGGGAGACATGAGCCCGATCTTCCGCCCCCAAGGCGACGACGAGCCCGCCCTGATCTCCCCCGAGCTGCGGCAGATCGTCGCCGGGATCCGCGCCGCGCCACCACCTGCACTCAAGGTCACGTCCGAGTCGATCGCGACCGCCGTCGCCGAGCGGCGCGCAGGTCAGCGTCGCCTGGCGCTCGTCGGGCTCGCGGCGGCGGCAGCGGCGGTCCTGCTCGTCCTTGGCCCGTGGAACATGACCAAGCGGGCAGCTCCAAACCCGGCCGCCCCGGCGCCGCTCGCGGCCGCTGACCTCGCGCCGACCCCGCGGCTCGCGCCGGCGATCCGCATCGCCGCGGCCGAGGGAGCCCCGGAGGTGCGCGGCCCCTGGGTGGTCACCCTGCCGCCCGGCCGCTTCACCCTCGAGGTCGAGGCGCACGCGGAGGACGAGGTCCTGCGGGCCGACACGCCGCACGGCACGCTCGAGCTCCGTCACGGGCGCGTCGAGCTGGTCGTCGCCGCCGCGAGCACCCAGGCCACGCTCGAGGTCGGCGTCGCCCGATGGGTGGCACCGGACATGGACGCGGTCGCGATCCCGGTGGGTCGAGCCCTCGTGTTCGACGACGCGTCCTCGCTCGCCCGACGCGCGGACAGGCGGCTCGGGCTCGGCGACCGCGCCGGCGCGATCGCCCTCCTCGAGCGCCTCGTGCAGGAGCACCCCGAGAGCCCGGTGACGCGCACCGGCCTGATCGACCTGGCGCGCCTGCTCCGGGCCGACGGACGGCCGGACGCGGCGCGCTGCGCCTACAGACACTACCTCGCCCGCTACCCGGAGCGCGCGCAGCTCGCGGACGAGGTCGAGCGGGCCCTTCGGAACCTCGGCGAGGGCCCGCCCTGCGACGCTCTGCGGCCGAAGTAGCGGCTACTTGATCTTCTTGACGTAGGCCGCGACCGCGTCGATCTCCTCCTTGGAGAGCTTCTCCTTGAAGGACTTCATCGGCGTGCCGTCGAGGCCCTCGGTGACCGCCTTCACGATCGCGGCCTTGTTGTGCTTGGCCTGCCAGTCCTTCGCGGTCAGGTCCGGGACGTTCTTCTTCTTCATCGCCTCCGTGCCCTTGCCGTCGGCGCCGTGGCACGACTTGCACTTCCCGTCGTAGATGGCCTTGCCATCGATCGCGGGCGCCTTGTCCTCGGTCTTCTTCTCGGTGCCCTTCTTCTCGGCGCCCTTCTTGTCCTCGACCTTGGCGTCGCCCGTCTTCGTCTCTTCCGCCTTCGGGTCACCCGCCGCCTTCGTCTCCTCCGCCTTCGGGTCACCCGCCGTCTTCGTCTCCTCCGCCTTTGTCTCGGGGGCCTTCGCCTCCGGGGGGACATCAGCCTTCACCTCAGGGACCTTCTTCTCCTCCGGCTTGACCTCGGGGGCCTTCGCGGGGTCAGCCTTGGCCTCGACCTTCTTCTCGGGCTCCTTCTTCGCGTCACCGCCGTCGCAGGCGCCAAGGCCGAGCGCGGCGCACAGGCCGGCCGCCGTCAGAACATGTTGCAGGCTCATCTCGGGACTCCTTCGTCGAGGAGCGAGGTTATCCGAGCCCCCAGATCTTCGACAAGCGGGAGCGCGCGTGCGCGAGGGGCGAAAAAGGCGGAGGCCGCCGCCCACCGGGCGACGGCCTCTGGCACAGACCGGCAGGAGCCGAGCCTCAGTTGACGAGGATCGTGAACTCGATGCGGCGGTTCTTGGCGCGGCCAGCCGCGGTCTTGTTGGTGTCGACCGGCTCGTCCGGACCCGCCCCGCGGGTCTCGATGCGGTTGGTGTCGATGCCGTTCTCGACCAGGTAGCGCTTGACCGAAGCCGCGCGCCGACCGGACAGGTCCTTGTTGTACGCGACCGAGCCGGTGCTGTCGGTGTGGCCCGAGATCTCGATCCGGATCGTCGGGAACTCCTTGAGCACGGCGACCGCGCGATCCAGCACGGGCCGGGACTTCGGCTTGATCGTGTCCTTGTCGAGGTCGAAGTAGATGCCCTTGATCGTGCCGGTGAACTTCGCCAGCGGCGCCGGGATCTCGTCGGGGCAGCCGTCCTCGTCCTGGTAGCCGTTGCGGGTCTCGGGCTGCGTCGGGCACTTGTCGTCGGGATCGAGGATCCCGTCGCCGTCGGTGTCCGGGATCGGGCAGCCATCCGGCTCCACACCCGGATCGTCCGGGCACTTGTCGACGTTGTCGAGGAAGCCGTCGCCGTCGCGGTCCTTGATCGGGCAGCCGTCGGGCGCGACGCCCGGGACGTCCGGGCACGCGTCCTCGGGGTCCATGAACCCGTCCTCGTCGCGGTCGCGGATCGGGCAGCCGTCGGGCGGCACGCCCGGCTCGAAGGGGCACGCGTCCGAGTTGTCCTTGATGCCGTCGCCGTCGGAGTCCTTGTCCGGCTTCGGCGGCTTCTTCTTGCGGTTCAGCGTCACCGACAGGCCGAGGAGGATCTCCGGGTAGTTGGTCGCGCCAGCGTCAACCTCTTTGCGGGCGGCCACGATGTCACGGATGTCGAGGCGCAGCATCGTGTACTGCGTCATGTAGAACTTCACGCCGGCGCCGAAGTGGGTCGACTCGTCGATGTCGTTGCCCAGCGCGCCGGTGGTGCCGATAAGGCCGCCGCCGACGACCACGAAGGGCGCGATCCGCCAGAAGGGGATCTGACCGACGAGGTGCCCGCGGAAGTTGTAGAGGATCGCGCGGTCCGGCGGCATGTCGACGACAATCTTCGTCGGCATCGCCCCGCCCTCGATCTCAGCGCCGAAGAAGCTAAACGGGTAGAAGCCGAAGCGGGCGCCGATCTCGGGGGCGACCGTCTTGTAGGGCTTCCAGAACTCGCTGTTCGGATCGCCGTCGGTCTTCGACTTGAGCTGCTCCACCGGGTCGAAGAGCTCGTGGCTCTTCGCGGCCGGGAAGATCACGCCGCCGAAGATGCCGAGCTCGAACATCATCCGCTCCGGACGGCAGCGGCGGATCCACTTGACGCTCGTGTCGTGCTGACACTTGTCGCTGCTCTTGGCCGGCTTGCTCGCCGCGCCCTTGTTGCCCTGATCGGCGCCCTGAGTACCCTGACCAGCGCCCTGGGTGCCCTGCCCCGCGCCGCTCGCGGCGGCGTCGGTCTTCACGCCCGACGTGTCGGCCGAGATCGAAGCGCCTGCTCCGGCCGAGGGGCCCTCCGGGGCCGGGGTCGCCGCAGGCGCGGGAGCCGGGCTACCCGCAGGCGCTGCGGCGGACTGCGCCAGCGCGGGCGTGGCGATGAGCCCGGCGATCAGGGAAGCTCCAAGGCGGATCGTAAAGCGTTTCATCGGTCGTCTCTCCTGAGAGGGAAAAGCTCCGCGACCCAAGCGCGTGCTCGGTGTGGGGACCGCGGGGATGTTGTGCGTCGAGTCGCTCAAGCAAAAGGTCGGGGGTGCTGATGCCGCAAGGACCTCTCCCTCGGCAGCGCCGTTTATTGCACATGCCGACCCCCGGTGTGAACCACCTTGAGCCGGATCGGGGCCGCTTTTCTGTCGCACAAATTCACGGCGAGCGCGAAAAGAACACGAATTTTGCGGCTCGATCTCGAACACAGCCCCGCTCAGGCCCCATCACGGCCGCCAGAGCGGGTCTTTGCCGCAGCCCAGGAGGCGCAACTCCAGGGGCTGCGCGGGGCTGCGCGGGGACACGGGCCGGAAGCCCTTTGGGACAGCTCACGCGAGGTTGCGTACGTCTAACCTCCGGACCAACACCGTGAAATCAGTGTCCAGCCGGCTGGCCGTGTTGTCCCGCTGACGGGCCATGTCCGAAGGAGCAGGCCCATAAGCACGTGAATTCTCTGAACTCGCCTCGCGGCACACGAGCCGCACAAGAAGCTCGCATGGCAAGCTCGCGAAGCTCCTCTTCCTCCTCTTCCTCTCCCACAACTCAGGCGGCGGCCGACCGACCGACCGTCCAGAAGGCCATCGAATCGATCATCCAGCGCTTCGGCAAGGGGGCGATCATGGCGCTCGGCGGCGATCCCGCGGAGCGTCAGTCCTTCGAGGTGATCTCGACAGGCTCCTTGAACCTCGATCGGGCGCTCGGGATCGGCGGCCTGCCGCGCGGACGGATCGTCGAGATCTTCGGCCCTGAGTCCTCGGGCAAGACCACCTTGATGCTCCACGCGGTCGCGGAGGCGCAGCGCCAGCGCCTCGCCTGCGCCTTCATCGACGCCGAGCACGCGCTCGACATCAAGTACGCCCAGCGCCTCGGGGTCCGGCTCGACGAGCTGCTGATCTCGCAGCCCGACTGCGGCGAGCAGGCGCTCGACATCGCCGACACCCTCGCGCGCGCCGGCGGGATCGGGCTCATCGTCGTCGACTCGGTCGCGGCCCTGATCCCGCGCGCCGAGCTCGAGGGCGACATGGGCGACTCGCACGTCGGCCTGCAGGCCCGCCTGATGAGCCAGGCCATGCGCAAGCTCGCCGGCGTGGCCTTCCAGACCGGCACCCTCATCGTCTTCATCAACCAACTCCGCCACAAGATCGGCGTCACCTTCGGCTCGCCCGAGACGACCACCGGCGGCAACGCCCTCAAGTACTTCGC
>CAZMML010000181.1:0-7032 GCA_964567335.1 uncultured Nannocystis sp.
AGACCCCCGAGGAGACCCGCAAGGAGCTCGCCCTCCGTCACCTCCGCCGCGGCCTCGCGGAGTACCCCTACAGCCCGGAGCTAGAGGCCACCGCGGGGCGGATCTTCCATCGCCTCGGGGAGCCCGAACCGGCGATGACTCACTACCGTGAGGCCCTCCGCCTCGCCCCCGAGCGCCCGGAGGCCCTCCTCGGCGCCGTCGAGCTGCTCCTCGACCTCGGCCGCCCCGAAGACGCGACAGATCTCCTGCTCACCCAGCGCGTCGCCTGGCTGGCCGCCGACCCCGACCGTCGGACCGCGCTCGTCGCGCGCCACCGAGACGCCTTGCGGCTCTTCGCCCCATCCGCGATACTCAGCGCGGACCCTGTCGGAGCCCTCGACCATGACTCGTAAGTTCTACGCCCTCCTGCTCCTCGGCGCCCTGATGATCGCGGTCGGCGGAATGGCGTGCATCGACACCGTCGTCGACTTCGACAAGACCGACGAGAGCGCTGGCGCCACCTGAGCGTCGCACCCGCGCATGACATGGCGTCTGGGACCTGTCCCAGACGCCGTTCTCATTGCCAGCCGTGCGCCGCGAAGAGGCTCGGGCCCTGCACGGAGACCAGCTCGCGCCGCCGCCCGTCGAGGTGGCAGTGCGCGCCGCACCCGCACGCGTCGATCTTCACCTCGTGTCGGGCCGCCAGCGCCCGGAGCCCGTCCACGAGGCCCGCGTGGGCCTGCGCGCTGAGCCGCCAGCCCGTGCTGGTGCGGGCCGCGTCGCGGGTCGCCGCGTCGACTCCGTAGCGGCGCTGCATGGTCGCCAGGGTGTCCGGGCTCAGGACCGAGAGCGCCTGCAGACGGGCCGGGGTCAGGCGTCCGACGCTGAGGTGCAGGTCGTGGATCCCCGCCGCCGCGATGTGGCCGAGCAGCGGCTCGAAGTGGCCCGGCTGGTCGTGCAGCCCCGCGAGCAGCGGCCCGAGATGGACCGACACCGCCACGCCCAAGCGACGCAAGTACTGCGCCTGCAGCAGCAGGGTCGGCGCGGGGTCGGCCTCGGCCCCGAGCAGCGCGCGCTGCACCTCGGTCCGCTGGTGCGCGATCTCGAGGTGCACCCCAGCGGCACAGTCCTTCGCCAGCAGCACGAGGCCGCGCGGCAGCGCGACCGGCGTGCGCAGGATCGCCCGCCGCCCGTGGGCTGCCAGCCATCGCACCGCGGGTGCGGCCCAGGTCGCGTCCTCCCTGCGCGTGAGGCGCAAGGTCACGACCGTGACGCGCTCTCCGCGCGCCTCAAACTCTCCAAGCAACCCCGCCAGCGCGAGCTCGGGAGACGCCGAGGGCACGGGCGCGCCTTGCCGCGCCCCCAAGACCAGATGAAGGCCGTCGCAGGAAGAGAGGATCTGAAGCGTCGAAAACCCGGAACTCATGGTCAGCTTGCTCGCCTGTTCAGTAAACTGCGTCAGGTGAGCGCTCCGGTCAATGCTGCGCATGATCTGGAACAGATCAAGCGTCCCCCCGTGGGCCAGAGGTCCGCGCGGTCCCGCGCATCTGTGCGCGGGCGACATGCCGCACCTTTCCCTGAGGCTCGGCCTTGTGTGCTAGAGGAGCGCAGCACGCGATGCCCGAAGAGAAGGCAAGCATCCAGGGGACCATCTCGCTCCGCGACGTCGACCCCGACGCGCTCAAGGTGGTCCGCAAGCTCGTGTCCGGCGGTCACGAGGCGTACCTCGTGGGCGGTTGCGTCCGCGACCTCTACCTCAAGCGTCGGCCCAAGGACTTCGACGTGGCGACGAGCGCGACGCCCGAGGCGATCCGGCGCACCTTCCGCAACTGCAGGATCATCGGCCGCCGCTTCAAGCTCGCGCACGTCTTCTTCGGCCCCAAGATCATCGAGACCAGCACCTTCCGCACCACCCCGATCACCGCCGAGGACGATCCGCTGATCACCCACGACAACGAGTGGGGCTCCGTCGAGGACGACGCTCGCCGGCGCGACTTCACGATCAACGGCCTCTTCTTCAACACGGACACCAACGCGATCGTCGACTTCGTCGAGGGGATCCACGACCTCGACCGCGGCGTGATCCGGACGATCGGCGACCCACTCCTCCGCTTCCAGGAGGACCCGGTCCGCATGCTCCGCGCGGTCAAGTTCGCCGCGCGGCTCGACTTCACGATCGAGGAGACCACCTGGCGCGCGCTCCTCGAGACCGTCGGCGACATCGCCAAGTGCTCGCGCGCCCGGGTCCTCGAGGAGATCTACAAGCTGATGCGGGGCGGCGCCGCCCGGCGCAGCTTCGAGCTCCTGATGGAGGCCAAGCTGCTGCCGGAGCTGATGCCGAGCTACCTCGACCAGTTCCGCCGCCTCGCCCCGCCCGGACTCCTCGGCCCCGCCAGCAAGACCAAGCCCGGCACCGCCTCGCGCCTCCTCTGGAACCTGCTCGAGGCGCTCGACGAGTACACCAGCGCCACCGGCCAGATCGCCACCAACGGGGTCCTCCTCGCGGTCCTCTTCGCGCCCCTCCTCGACGAGCAGTGGCTCACCGCCAGCCGCCAGAGCCTCGACCGCCTGATCGACGACCTCATGGCCCCGGTCTGCAACAGCCTCGGCGTCGCTCGCCGCGACCGCGAGCTCGCGCGCCAGATCCTCATGGCCCACCGCCGCATGGTCGAGTCCCTCAGCCGCCGCAAGCGCCGCCCCTCGCTCGTCCAGCGCCAGTACTTCCACGACGCCCTCGTCTTCCTCGGCCTCACCGTCAAGGCCCGGGGCGGCGACGGCAGCGAGCTCGCGCACTGGCAGCGCCTCGCGGCCGTCACCGAGCCGCTCCGCGCCGCCGACCCAGGCGGCAGTGAGATCCTCGACCTCGGCCCGCGAAAGAAGCGCCGCCGCCGCCGCCCGGGCGAGCGCGAGGGTCGCCGCCCGCACAGCGAGTCCAGGACCCCGTGAACCAGCCCGGCAAAGCCGCGCCGGACCACGAGGCCCTCCTTGACCGCGGCACTGTCGAACACTACGAGGACGCGGAGCTCTACGACTTTGAGTACCGCGAGCACCGCCACGACATCACCTGGTACCGAGGTCTCGCCAACAAGCGCGGCGCGGCGCGGCGGGTCCTCGAGCTCGGCGCTGGCACCGGCCGCGTGACGCTCCCCCTCGCGCGCGACGGTCACCACGTCCTCGCGCTCGACCGCATGGCGCCGATGCTCGCCCTCCTGCAGCGCAAGCTCGCCGCCGAGCCCAAGCTCTCCGGCCGCGTCGAGCCGCTCCAGGGCGAGATCACCGCGATCCCGCTCCCCGACGCCAGCGTCGACCTCGTCTTCGCCCCCTTCAACGTCCTCATGCACCTCTACCGCTGGCAGGACCTCCTCGCCTGCTTCCGCGAGGTCCGCCGCGTGCTCGTCGCGGGCGGCCTCTTCGCCCTCGACGTCCTCCTCCCGGACCTCGAATGGCTGACCTGGGCTCCCGAGGAGCGCCACAGCGTCACCCCCTTCGCCCACCCGCGGACCGGCGAGCCGATGGTCTACTCGACCAACCACACCTACGACCATCACACCCAGGTGTGTCACATCCGGATCTTCTACGACGACGCCCCCAAGCGGCCGCGCCCCTTCAAACCCCCGCCCGAGCCGCGGCACGTCGTCCACCTCGCCCACCGCCAGATCTTCCCCGAGGAGCTGCGGATGCTCGTCGCCACCGCCGGCCTGACCCTGGAGAGCCTCGGCGGCAACTTCCGCGCCGGACGGCTCGCCCCGGGCGTCGACTCTCAGTGCGTGATCTGCTCGAAGCCCTGAGGCGCGCGAGAGAGGCGCACCCTCATGTCCTTGAGGACAGCCCCCGGGCCGCGCGGAGCTCCGCGAGCTCCGCCTGCACGCGGACCAGCTCCACCTCCGCGGCCCGACGCGCCTCCGCCTCCCGCGCCCGCGCCTCCGCCTCCCGCGCCCGCGCCTCCGCCTGGGTCGGCCACAAGGCCGCGCCCTCGGGCCCGAGGCCGATCCGCAGCGACAGGTCCGCCTGCTGCACCAGCCACAGGTCGTAGCTCGAGCAGTACACCCGCTCCGCCGAGCAGAGGCGCTCCACGAGCTTCCCCGTCGCCTCGCGGACGAAGTGGCTCAGCGTCCGCCGCGTGCGCCCCCGCGGCTCGGGGTCGTAGCGGATCAGCTCCCGCACCCCCAGCGCCTGGTATCGCGCCACCAGCTCGTCCGCGTAGTCCTTCCGGTACTCGTCGGACACCACCTCGAGCGCCAGCGTCGGCGCCTTCCCGCCGTGCTCCCACAGCTTCCAGCTCCGCAGCTCTCGCTGCGACGCATCCTCGTCGTCGATCACGTACACGTCCGGCGACACGCACGCGCGAGGATTGCCCCGCTCGTAGTACGCGAACTGGTTGCTCCCCACGAAGCAACGCCGGCCCGTCGCCGCGAAGTAGTCCTGGAGCAGGCCCCTCAGCAGCGAGTTCACGTCGATCTGCAGGACGCTCTCCCCCATGTTGTCACACACGGGGTAGTGCACCCCGTCCTCATCCTTGACAGGCCCCTCCTCGAGCGCGTCACCCGCGTACACGCGTGCGATCGGGAAGGTGTCTGGCGACATTCCCGATCCTTACCACGCGCCCCCGCGGCCCGCCAACGGAGCCCGCGCTACCCCGGCATCAGGGACGACTTGAAGCCGAGCGTCACCCGCAGGCGCTGGTCCGGCGTGTCGACCGTGTTGCCCATCGTCGTGTGGGTCGCCAGGTCGCCGTCGATCGCGTTCGGCTCCGAGCCGGGGACGTAGTTGTCGCCGAGCCCGACGAAGCTGGCGAGGAAGCTGCCGTACTCGACCCCGTCCATGTAGTTGAGGCTGATCTCGGCCAGGTTGAGCCCGCCGCCGGCCGGCAGCTTGGCCCCGAAGGCGCCCGCGATCGTCAGGTAGCTGCCGTTCGGATCGAACACGCCGTCGATGTCCGAGTAGTACACGTCGTAGAACTCGACGCTGGTCCCCTCGATGTCGCGGTTGGCGTTGCTGAGCGGGTTCGGGAGGAGCGTGTTCAGCTCTGGTCCGTCGACGGCGAAGGTGTACTGCTTGATGTCGCCGGTGGTCTCGTAGAACGTGATCGACACCAGCCCCGGGATCTCCTTGACCGGGATCGGGTCCGGCTCCGGCACCCCGACGTCGAGCTTGGGCGGCGCCGTCGTCGCCTCGCCCGAGCTCTGCCCGGTCGACGACGCCGACACCCCGCTGGTCGTCCCGAGCGTCCCGCTGCCCTCCGAGGTCCCCCCGGTCGTCGGCGTCCCGCTCGAGCTGCCGGTGCCCTCCGACGTCGTACCGCCCGTGGTGGTGGTGGTGGTGGTCGTCGTCCCCGTCGCGTCGCTCTCGGCGCGCGAGTCCCCCCCGCCTTGACCACACCCGAGCACCAGCCCGAAGAGCGACGCGCGCGCATAGTGTCGAAAGCAAACCATGCCCTCACACCTAACACAGCGCTGCGAGCCCCGAAACTCCCCCTCGGCAGGCCCACGGTCCCATGGAGGCGCGAAGAAGGTGCGCCGCGCGCGGACCTACGCCTCCGACCGCCGCTGCGACCTTGACCACAACCGCCCGATCTGTATCTCCTCTCCGCATGACCCTTATCCGCACCTCCTTGCTCCCGCTTCGCCGCTCGCTCTTCGCCGCTCTCGGCCTCGCCGCTTGCACGCCCGGAAAGGGCGGGTCCGACAGCGACGCGACGGAGACCTCGACCACCTCGACCTCCGCGTCCACCTCCTCTGCCTCCTCCTCCGGCGGCTCCACGAGCTCCTCCGCCACCTCGACCGACGGTAGCGGGAGCGGCACGGACTCGGCCTCCGGCAGTTCGACCACGGGGACCGTCACGGACACCACCCTCAACCCGACCGGCACCACCGGCACGCCGCCCGCCTGCGAAGGTGCGCTCGTCGAGATCGTGCAGGCGAACGTCGACCCGCCGACCCCCTCCGGCTTCGTCCAGTGTGACAGCGGCATCATCCACCGCCCGGAGCCCGTCGCCTGCAAGTCGCCGATCACGCCTTCGAGCTGCCCCGCCGACGCCTCCGACCTCGGCACCTGCAAGACCGACGCCGACTGCACCGAGAAGCCCTTCGGCTCCTGCCAGCTCAACATGACCTTCGGCGGCATCAACCCCGCCCCCACCGACACCTGCGGCTGCGTCTACGGCTGCGAGACCGACACCGACTGCGGCGACGGCATGGTCTGCCGCTGCGCCGGCGAGGGCCTCGGCCTCTACACCGAGTGCATCCCCTCGACCTGCAAGGACGACTCCGAGTGCCCGGGCCAGGTCTGCGGCTTCGCCCCCGACATCTGCGCCCCCGGCGTCTTCTTCTCCCACTGCACCACCCCCGAGGACACCTGCCAGGGCGACGCCACCTGCCCCAACCCGCCCTGCGTCTTCAACGTCGACCTGAACCACTGGGCCTGCGCCGACGCAGTCTGCGGCCGCCCCTTCCTCGTCGACGACGAGGCGGTCACCGCCGCGAGCGCCCCTCGCGACGACTGGCGCGCCCTCCTCGCGGTGCCCGCCGCGTCGGCCGACCTGCGCCCGCTGCTCGCCGCGCACTGGACGAGGATCGGCCTCTGCGAGCACGCGTCGATCGCGTCCTTCGCCCGCTGGATCCTCCAGCTCCTCGCCCTCGGTGCGCCCGCCGAGCTCGTCTCGGCGGCGCAGCGCGCCCTCGCGGACGAGGTCGAGCACGCCCGCCTCTGCTTCGGCCTCGCCAGCCTGTACCAGGGGACAGGCGTCGGCCCCGGCCCGCTCCCGCGCACCGACGCCCCCGTCGCCGCGGACCCCGGCGCGATCCTCGAGGCCGTGATCCACGAGGCGTGCGTCGGCGAGACCCTCTCCGCCCTCGAGGCGCAGGAGGCCGCCGCCCGCGCCGAGGACCCCGCCCTCCGCCGGGTCCTCGCGCAGATCGCCGCCGACGAGCAGCGCCACGCCGAGCTCGGCTGGCGCTTCGTCCGCTGGGCCCTGGACCGCGCGGACGAGGACCTCCGCGCCCGCGCCGCCGCCGCCTTCGCCGCCGCCTTCGCCCGCGGCGAGGCCACGATCGC
>CAZMML010000182.1:0-7032 GCA_964567335.1 uncultured Nannocystis sp.
ATGCGGTCGGCAATATGTTCGCGCTGAGGCCCGGCAAGAACAATGCGCTCTCACCGATCGCCATGGGCTCGCATCTCGATACCCAGCCGACCGGTGGCAAGTTCGATGGCGTGCTCGGTGTCTTGGGCGCGGCGGCGCTCATTGGAGGTGACGCGGGCTGTCCTTCGGGAGGCGCGCCCGCGGGAGGCGTCGGCGGGAGCGCGGCCTGGCGGGTGAGGGCGAAGGTGGCGAGGGCGAGGGCGCCGGCGAGGGCGCCGGCGGCGAGGGGCCAGCGGCGCGGCTGGGGGGGTCGCGGGGGCTCTGGCGTCGGGCCGCCCAGGAGCTCGGCGCGTGCGGCGGCGATCGCGGCGCCGAAGGCGTCGGCGTCCGGGAAGCGGCGGGCGGGATCGTCGTCGGTGGCGCGGCGGATCAGCGCCTGCAGGGGCGCGGGTAGGTCCTCCAGGCGCAGGACCGGCGCGCCGGCGGGGAGCGCGACGTCGCCGGGCGCCTGCGCGGGGAGGCGCCCGAGGAGGAGCGTGTGCAGGAGGACGCCGAGGGAGAAGATGTCGACGCGGTGGTCGATCTTGCCGCCGCGGTAGACCTCGGGGGCGATGTAGCCGGGCGAGCCGCCGACGGTCCAGGTGTTCTTGCCGGTGCCGGAGAGCACCTTGGCGAGGCCGAAGTCGAGGACCTTGATGAAGTCGGGGTCGCCGTCGCGGGCGATCCGGAGGCAGTTCTGGGGCTTGATGTCGCGGTGGATCACGCCGCGCTGGTGGGCGGCCGCGAGGGCGCGGGCGATCTGGGCGACGATAGCGAGGGCGCGCGGCCAGGGCAAGAGACCCTCGCGGGCGAGGGTGACGGCGAGGTCCTCGCCCTCGAGGTACTCCATGGCGAAGAAGGCCGGGCCCTCCTCGGGCGGGCCGAAGTCGGTGATGCTGACGACGTTCGGGTGATCGATCTTGGAGGCGGCCCGCGCCTCGTGGAGGAAGCGGCGCGCGAGCTCGGGGTCGTCGAGGAAGCGCGGGCTGATGATCTTCAGCGCGAAGGCCTTGTCGAGGTGGACGTGGCGGGCGAGGAAGACGACGCCCATGCCGCCCGCGCCGAGCCGCCGCAGGACCTCATAGCGGCCCTGCACGACCTTGCCGACGAGGTTGTCGTAGGTGAAGAGGCGGCGCAGCTCCGGCCAGTTCGGGAAGGTGCTGTCGGCCTCCGGCTCCACGGGAGCGGGCAGTATAGCGCTCATGGCGTTCGCCGCCGCCGCGTCGAGGCAGGCGCCGAGATCATGACATCGGGGCGCCCGCGCGCGAGCGAGGCGAGTGCGCCGACCCTGCGGCCGGGCGTCGGCGGGCGCTCTCCGGACCCACGTCGCGCGGCGCGGTCAGGGGCCGAGGGTGGGGCGGTAGCTCGGCGGGCGGCGGGCGCGGGTCGCTCGCTCGAAGGCGTAGCCGTAGGCGAGCAGGGCGGCCTCGGACCAGGGCGGGCCGAGGAAGGTGAGGCCGAGCGGTAGCCCCTTCACCTCGCCCATCGGCACGGTCAGGCTCGGGGTGCCCGCGACCGCGGCGGCGCCGTAGCCGGCGCCGGTGAAGCGGTCTCCGAGGACAGGGTCGATCGGCCAGGCGGGTCCGGTGGTCGGGGCGACGAGGGCGTCGAGGCGGTGGCGGGCGAGGGCGGCGCCGAGGCCCTCGTCCCAGGCGAGCCGGCGGGCGGCCTCGCGGGCGGCGCGGTACTCGGGGGCGTCGACGCCGGGTGCGGCGGCGGCCGCTTCGAAGAGCTCCTGGCCGAACCAGGGCATCACCTCGGCGGCGTGGGCGCGGTTGAAGGCGATCAGGTCGGCGAGGGTGGCGATCGGGGCGCGCGAGCGGGCGAGGTAGCGCTCCAGGCCGTCGCGGAACTCGACGAGGAGGACGGTCATCTCGGGGTCGTCCCACGCGCCCCAGCCGGCGATCTCGACCGGGTCGACGAGCTCCGCGCCGGCGGCGCGGAGGGCGGCGAGGGCCGCCTCGTAGGTGGCGCGCACGGGCGGGCCGTCGCCGGGGCGGCGCAGCACGCCGATCCGTCGCCCGCGTAGGGCGTCCTCGCGGAGGCCGGCGAGGTAGTCGGCGATCTTGTCGGCGGCGGCGGGGCCGGCCGGATCCGCGGGGTCGGCGGCGGCGAGGGCGTCGAGCAGCGCGGCGGCGTCGGCGACGGTCCGCGCCATCGGCCCGGCGGTGTCCTGGGTGACGGAGATCGGGATCACGCCGGCGCGGCTGACGAGGCCGACGGTCGGCTTGAGGCCGACGAGGCCCTGCACGGCGGCGGGGCAGAGGATGCTGCCGTCGGTCTCGGTGCCGACGCCGACGGCGGCGAGGCTGGCGGCGATCGCGGCGCCGGTGCCCGAGCTCGACCCGCAGGGGCTGCGGTCGAGCGCGTAGGGGTTCCGCGTCTGGCCGCCGCGCGAGCTCCAGCCCGAGGTGGAGCGGTCGCCGCGGAAGTTGGCCCACTCGCTCAGGTTGGTCTTGCCGAGGATCACCGCGCCGGCGTCCCGCAAGCGCGCGACGAGGAAGGCGTCCTCGCGCGGCACGTGCCCGGCCAGCGCGAGCGAGCCGGCCGAGTCGACCATGCCGGCGACGTCGATGTTGTCCTTGATCAGCACGGGGATCCCGTGCAGCGGCCCGCGGACGCGGCCGGCGGCGCGCTCGCGGTCGCGCTCGTCGGCGTCGGCCCGCGCGCGCGGGTTGAGCTCGATGACCGCGCCGAGGCGCGGGCCGGCGTCGTCGAGCGCGGCGATCCGGGCGAGGTAGGCCTCGGTGATCTGCCTGGAGGACCATGTCCCCGCCGCCATGCGCCGCTGGAGCTCGGCGAGATCGAGCTCGACCAGCGCGGAGAGGTCTGCGCCCGGGGCGCGGGGGGCCTCCGGACGGCAGGCGACGAGGGCGAGGGCGAGGGCGAGGGCGAGGCGGCGCATCGCGCCGAATCTACTACGGCGATCTGGCACCTTCTGGGGGCAGGGAACGAGGTCCGGCCGCCCACGCGGGATGGATGAAGAAGATGGGGACGCCACCAGGCGGACCGCCCAGCCGAGGGTCATCCGCAGGGAGAGGACCTCGCGAGGCCGCGCAGGGCGTCCCTCGACGGGTTGCGCCGGGACCTCGGCGGAGGGTCGACGTCGCACGCGCGGGTGACAAGGCGCCGGGAGCGGCGGGGGAGCGGGACGAAGGGCGATCGGCTTGCGGCCTCGAAGCTCCGTGATATCCCCGGCGGCGACGTGAAGAAGGTGGTCATCGATGGCGAAGCGGAGCCGGTGTCGATCCGCACGAACCAGCGCCTCCTCGACGCGCTGGCGGTGTCGGGGACGAAGCTCCTGATGGCGTGCGGGGGGAAGGGGCTCTGCGCGACCTGCCACGTGTACGTCAAGGCGGGCGCCGAGAAGCTGTCGCCGCTGACGCCGCGGGAGCAAATCTCGCTGCGGATGCTCACCGAGCGCCGCCCGAACTCGCGCCTCGCGTGCCAGGCGAAGGTCACGGGCGAGGGCGTGATCGTGGCGGTGCCGCGCGGCCGCTACCTGACCGCGTCGAAGGAGCTCGAGTCGCTGATCGGCCGCCGCGCGGACGAGCGGATCCTGCACCCGGTCGATGGGCGGGTGCTGATCGAGCCCGGCAAGATCATCACCCGGAGCCGGATCTCGGAGCTCGCGCAGGTCGACGTCGACATCGCCGAGGTCAAGACCCACTCCCTCTCGCTGTGAGGCACCCTGATGTTGCGCGCGCTCCTACAACGACTCCAGAGCTGGTGGTCCCGCCTCTTCGCCGGGGCGCAGCGACCGCGGGCGGCGCTGACGACCACGGGGCGCCCAGCGGCGCTGCCCCCGACAGAGACGACGGCGCAGGCGAGCGCGGAGCCTGCGGGCGGGGGGTCCCTCGGCGCCGTCGCGGGGCCCGCGGGCGCGACGCCCGCTGGGGCCCCCGCGGCGCCGGTCGAGGCGGACGCGCGGGCGTCCGCCTCCCGGGTGAGCGCCGTGGTGCCGCCGGACGAGGAGACGCTGCGAGCGGCGGCGATGGGCGGGCCGCGTCCCGCGAGCTCGGGGCGCGGGGCGACGCTCGCCGCGTCGAAGGCGGAGCTCCGTGGCTCGGGGGAGGCGCTGCGCGCCGACGCGAGGCCGACGCTGACGGTGCGGCAGTTCTTCGCGCGCGTGGCGGCGGCGGCGCCGGGAGGGCTGCAGGTCGACTTCACGGCTTGGCAGGGCGCGAGCGTGGAGCGCTTCTTCTCCGCGCTCTCGGCGCCCGAGCGGAGCGAGCGCCGCGGCCCCGCGATCGCGGAGGCGGTCTCGGTCCGCCAGGCCTTTGACGGGTTCGAATGGGATTGAGGAGAAACGACGATGAACCACGAGATTGACGCGATGCTGACGGCCTGCGAGGGCCGATACCCCACGAGGGCGGAGCAGGCGCTGCTGCGCGACTGGGCCGGGCGGCTGGAGGCGCGGCTCGCGGCGGTCGAGGAGATCCGCTCGCGCGAGGATCAGATCATCGGGCAAAGCGTCGACGAGACGCTCCGCGCCTACCCCGACCTCGAGAAGCGGGTCAAGGACGCGCGGCGCTGCTGCGTCCGCGACGAGAGCCTGGTGCTCCGCTACTGCACGATGGCGATGCTCCGCGGCGACGCGAAGTGGCTCGACGACGCCTTGCTCACGTGGATGGCCACGGTGCTGCGCGGGCTCGGCTTCTCGCCGCAGTTCCTCGCGGACACCTACGGGTGCCTCACGCGGGTCGCGGCGCGCGAGCTCTCGCCCCAGTCGATGGAGCTCCTGCGCCCCTACCTCGACCAGAGCGTCAGCGCGCTCGTCGGCAAGCGCGAGGCCGGGGGGGCCGCGGCATGAACGAGCGGCCCGAGCTCAACTTCTTCACCCACCCGTCCTTCCTGAACCTGGACGTGCGGGCCGGGGTGCTGCGGAGCCGCGGCGGGACACGGATGCTGGTGGTCAGCGACGACTTCCTGCGCGGCTTCGTCGCTGCCTGCGAGCACGAGGCGGGTCCGGCGGCGTCGCTGGTGCTGCGGCGCTGCGGGGAGTTCTTCGGCGCGCGTCTGGCCCGGCGGCTCGAGGCGGAGGTCGGGCAGTTCGCGGGGGTGTCGCTGCGCGACCGGCGGATGGTCGAGCTCGACGTGCTGATCCGCGACCTGTGGCGCGGCTGCGGCCTGGGGTCGATCGAGGTCGACTGGAGCTGCGGCGAGTTCGGCTTCCTGGCGATCCGCCTGGCGCAGAGCCCGATGCAGGACATCGGGCCGAGCGGGCACGTCGGCGACGACATGTTCTGCGGGGTCCTCGGCGGCTTCTTCGGCGAGTTCAGCGAGGCCGACCTGCGCTGCGTTCAGACGGGCGATCTCCGGCTCGGAGATCGCGATGGCACCACCTTCATCGTCGCTCCCTTCTCGGTCGCCAAGCGGATCGAGGGGATGCGCGCCAACCAGGCCCGCCACGCCGAGATCGTGGCGTCGCTGCGACAGCAGCCGGGATGAACGAGGTCCCGGAGCTGGTCCTCGGCCGCTACCGGGTCGGTGGTCGCCTCGCCGCGGGCGCGGCCGGCACGGTCGTCGCGGCGGTCGACGAGGAGGACGGCACCGAGGTCGTGGTCAAGTTCTTCGACGGCTCGGCGGACAACTTCGCGGCGTGGGTCCGCGAGGTGCGCCTGGCGATGCGCCTGCGCCACCCGAACATCGCCCGCTGCATCAACGCGGGCCACGACGCGGAGTGGGGCCGTCCGGTCCTCGTGTTCGCGCGGGCGAAGGGCGGCTCGCTCCGGCGGGCGCTGGCGGCGGGCCGACGCTTCGACCCGGAGGCGGCGCGGACCTTGCTGGCGGAGGTCGCGGGGGCGCTGGCCTACGCGCACGAGCTCGGGGTGGTCCACCGCGACGTGAAGCCGGAGAACATCCTCGCGGCCGCGGGGCTCGGCGAGCCGCCCTGGCTGCTGAGCGACTTCGGCGCGGGCCGCTTCCTCGCCCGCGGGGAGACCTCGCGCTCGCTCGCAAGCTCGCCCGCGGGCTCGCTGGAGTACATGGCGCCCGAGGCGATGTCGCGGGGGGCGTCGCCGGCGAGCGACCAGTACTCGCTTGGGATCGTGGGCGTGGAGGTCGTCGCCGGCGAGCTCCCGGACCGACGCGCGCGGGCGGAGTTCCGGCTCGCGCACCGCCAGACCGGCGGGATCACCGGGCTGCTCGCGCGCTTGATCGAGCCCGATCCGGCGCGGCGCTTCCCGGCGATGGAGGTGGTGGCGGCGGCCCTCCGCGGACCGGACGCGGGCTTCGACGTGACGGGGACCCAGGACGGCTGCCACCTGGCGCGGGTCGGGGCCGACCTCTTCGCGCGCCGCAGCGGCGTCGCGGCGCTCGAGCGGGTCGGGCGGGCGCCAGGGGGGCGCGGCTTCGTCAGCGTGTGGGGCGACGCGGTCGCGTTGCTCGCCGCCGAGGACCGGCTCTACGCGCTCTCGCCCTTCCCACGCCCGGTCGCGGCGGCGCCGCCGGAGCGGACCTTCGTGGCGGACGTCGCGGCGGGGGTCGTGTGGTCGCTCGAGGAGGCGGCGCTCTGCGTGCGCAGCTTCGCCGGGGCGACCACGCGGGTGGGCTTCACGGCGCCCGAGGTGTGGCGGGGGGCGCGGCTCAAGGGCGCGGTGCTGTCGCCGACGAGCGCGGTGCTCGGGGCGCTCGGGGACCCGCACCTGGCCTGGCTCGAGCGGCAGGGGCAGGCCTGGCAGGTCGCGCTGCGGCGGGCGCCGGGGCCGCTCTGCGACCTGCGGCGCCTCGGTCGCGCGACGCTGGCGATCTTCGGCGACGTGGGGGCCTCGACGGTGGCCTCGTGCGGGGCCGAGGGGTTGAAGGAGCTCT
Organism: uncultured Nannocystis sp.; assembly: GCA_964567335.1. GTDB lineage: Bacteria > Myxococcota_A > Polyangia > Nannocystales > Nannocystaceae > Nannocystis. The sequence goes on from CAZMML010000182.1 coordinate 6,832, forward strand.
ACCGGGGCGCGGCTGCGGCGGACGAGCTCGCGCTCTCGCTCCGCGGGACGGCCCTGGTGATCGACACGATGGCGCCCGGTAGCGCCGCGGCGGTGGAGGACGACGAGAGAGCGACGATCCGATCGACAAAGGCCTCCGCGCGGTCCGCGACGCGGCGACGCGGCTCGCCGCCCAGGTGGCGCCTGAGGCGCTGGCGACGGA
>CAZMML010000183.1:0-7003 GCA_964567335.1 uncultured Nannocystis sp.
TTTTGGGCGCGTTGCTGTGCGACCATGAGCTCATGAGTCGAACTCTCTCGTCCTTCTCGTGTGGCGTGGCGCTGGTCCTCTGCGGGTGCAACGACGACACGTCGCCGATGACCGGGAGCACGACGGTGATGATCACGTCGGTGACGACCACGGACACGACGTCGAGCGGGAGCTCGGGGGAGCCGACGACGAGCAGCACGAGCACGACGACGTCGACGACGAGCGGGTCGTCGTCGTCCTCGACGACCGACGCGACCTCGACGGGGGGCTCGTCCGGCTCATCGTCGACCGGGGCGCCGGTCTGTCCGGAGGACAAGCTGGTCTGCGAGGACGGGGTCGCGAAGGTGTGCGACGGCCTCGGCGGCTTCAAGAGCGAGGAGATGTGCCCCGAGGTGTGCGCGGAGCCGCTGGGCTGCGTGGTGTGCGATCCGGACTCCTCGCAGTGTGTCGGCGAGGTGTCGCAGAAGTGCAAGCCGGACGGCTCGGGCTGGGTGGACGCCGAGAGCTGCGACCCGCTGCAGGGGGTGATGTGCGACGCGATGTCAGGGAAGTGCGCGGGGCCGTGCTCCGCGGGGAGCCTGGGGACGAGCTACATCGGCTGTGACTACTACCCGGTGACGCTGTCGAACCTACACGAGACGCAGCCGTGGACCTTCTACTTCGCGGTGGTCGTTGCGAACACGACCGACCAGCCGGCGACGGTGACGGTGACGCGCGGCGCGAACATGGTGACGCAGCAGATGGTCGGGCCGAACACGGCGAAGGTGATCCAGCTGCCCTACGAGAACCAGCTCGTGCGTCCGACGATCGACAACACGGGACCCTCGCTGGTGGTCGCGGACGGGGCGTACCGGCTGCGCTCGAACCAGCCGGTGACGGTGTACCAGTACGAGCCGCTGGACTACGTCTCGGGCAACCTCTTCTCGTACACGAACGACGCCAGCCTGCTCCTGCCGGTCAACACTTGGACCGGCGACTATGTGGTGGCCTCGCGCAACCACTGGGTCGCGAACGGGCAGTTCCACCTGGTCGGCTGGTACGCGGTCGTCGCGAGCAAGGACAACACCAAGGTGACGCTGGTGCCCTCCGCGACGGGCAAGAACGTGTTCGCCGGCGGCGGCGTGGCGACGAACGGGACGGGCGTGGTGACGCTGAACGAGGGGGACGTGCTGGAGGTCTTCACCGCGTCGATCGGGGTCAACAACCCGAACCCGTCGGACCTCACGGGCACGATGATCCAGGCCGACAAGCCGGTCGAGGTGTTCGGCGGGCATAAGTGCACGCAGGTGCCGATCGGGATCCAGGCCTGCGACCGGCTCGAGGAGGCGATGCCGCCGATCGAGACGCTGGCGAAGAAGTACATCGTCACCCCGCCGCTGATCCCGACCGGCGGGAACACGCCCAAGGGGCAGATGGTCCGGGTGATCGCGACCGAGGCGAACACGACGATCAGCTACGACCCGCCGCAGGGCAACGCGCCGACCATGCTGGCCAACCCGGGCGACTACTTCGAGATCCCTTCGACGGCGAACGACTTCGAGATCAGCGCGGACAAGAGGATCTTGGTCGCGCAGTACATGCAGGGCCAGGACGCGGGCGGCGGCTCGGGCGACCCGGCGATGGCGCTCGCGGTAGCGACCGAGCAGTACCGCAGCAAGTACCTCGTCCACGCGCCGACCAACTACGAGACGAACTACATCAACATCACCGCGCCGATGGGCGCGATGGTGACGCTCGACGGCGCGGCGGTGGGCGGCTTCGTCGCGATCGGCGCGACCGGCTTCGGGGTCGCGCGGGTGAAGCTCAACAACAACGGGGACGGCAACCACGAGCTCACCGGGGACCAGCCCTTCGGGGTGTCGGTCTACGGGTACGGGCAGTACACCTCGTACTGGTACCCTGGCGGTCTCGACCTCAAGATCCTCCCCGGCTAGCGCCGACGCCGGGCCGCTCGATCCTTCGCCGAGCCTGGCGGAGCGAGATTCGAGGCGTCAGGCGGGGCGCGGAGAGCGTCGCCCGAGGAGGACGCTGCCCGCGAGGATCAGGGCTGACGCGACGACCAGCCCGAAGTTCGAGAAGACCAGCGTCCGCTTGATGAGGGTGGCCGCGTTCGCCAGCTCGGCGGTCGCGTCGAGGCGCTCTGGGTAGTTGAGGACGATCCGCGAGAGCAGGGCGTTCTCGGCGAGGTCGGCCAGCCAGGCCGCGAGCGCGAGGAGGGGCACGAGCGAGCGCCAGCGGCTCGTCGGGGGCGTGAGTCGGCGCAGGGAGACGGTGCTGAGCAGCGAGGTGCTGACGAGGAAGAGCGCGGGCGCGAGTACGTCCGCGGTGAAGGCGTTGAAGACGTAATAGCTCCGCGCGTCGGCGGTGTAGGTGGCGATCATCGCGTAGGCGGCGTCGGGGGTGTAGCCGCTCGTCGTGTCGAGGGGAACCGCGCCCGGGGAGCCGGCGCGGATCCGGACGATCGCGTACCAGAGCGGCAGGATGCCGACGAGAGCGCTCGCAACCAGGGACGTCGTGATCCCCCGGGCGGTCGCGTGGCGGTGCAAGAACTGAGTCGCGGCGCGGAGCATAGGGACCTCCGGGGCGCCGCGAGGTCGGGCGTGTGCCTCGTGCGAGCGACCCATCCTGAGAGTGTTGACGGAGGGTCGATCGATCGCGTCGCTACCGGGCGTTCGGTCACGGATTCACGAGCAGCGAGGGCACGAGACCTCATGCCAGGTAGGGACGAAACTCGTACGGGCGCCTCGCGTGGTTGTGCGATGATGCCGGGATGAACTCCACTCAGAGTCTTCGTTGGTTGGGTGCCGGGGCAGTTGCGCTGTTCCTGGCTGGGTGTGGCGACGACAACACGGTGACGACCGGGACCGGGACCGAGACGGGGACGGGGACCGGGACGGGGACCGGGACGAGCGTGGGACCAGATCCGTCGACGACGGCGATGCCGACCGAGCCGACGACCACGATGGGGACGGTCGGCGAGACGATGGGTTCGTCGACGGGGACGAGCACCGACGGCACGTCGACGGGGACGACGGCGGTCATCACGGCGTCGTCCTCGAGCACCGGATCGACGACATCGATGACGGGTTCGACGACCGACATGTCGTCGTCCTCGTCGACGACGGGCATGAACTGCCCTGAGGACACGCTGATCTGCGAGAACAACACCGCCAAGGTGTGCGACGGGATGGGCGGGTTCAAGAGCGAGACGATGTGTCCGGACATGTGCGTCGAGCCGATCGGCTGCGTGTTGTGCGAGCCGGGGACGAAGCAGTGCAACGGCAAGATCCCGCAGACCTGCAGCGACGACGGCATGATGTGGGTGGACGGCAACGCCTGCGACGACCTGCAGGGGGTGTCGTGCGACCCCAACGCCGGGGAATGTGTGGGCGCGTGCTCGGAGCTCATGCTCGGGACGAGCTACATCGGCTGCGACTACTATCCGGTGACGCTGGCGAACCTGCACGAGACGCAGCCGTGGAACTTCTTCTACGCGGTGGTGGTCGCGAACACGACCAACAACATGGCGACGGTGACGGTGACGCGCGGGCCGAACATGGTCACGCAGACGACGGTCGGGCCGAACACGGCGAAGGTGATCCAGCTCGCCTACGAGAACCAACTGGTGAAGCCGTCGATCAACGAGTCGGGGCCCTCGTTGGTGGTGACCGACGGGGCGTACCGGCTGCGCTCGAACCAGCCGGTGACGGTGTACCAGTACGAGCCGCTCGACTACAAGTCGGGCAACCTCTTCTCGTACACGAACGACGCGAGCCTGCTGCTGCCGGTCAACACCTGGACCGGGAACTACATCGTCGCGTCGCGCAACCACTGGTTCGCGCTCAACACCTACAACCTGATGGGCTTCTACGCGGTGGTGGCGCGCTTCGACAACACGAAGGTGACGCTGGTGCCCTCGGCGACGGGCAAGGTCGTCTTCGCGGGCGGCGGCGTGGCGGCGAACGGGACCGGGGTGGTGACGCTGAACGAGGGCGACGTGCTGGAGGTCTTCACGCAGTCGGGCGGCAACCAGGTGCCGAACCCGTCGGACCTCACCGGGACGATCATCAACGCGGACAAGCCGGTCGAGGTGTTCGGCGGGCACAAGTGCACGCAGGTGCCGATCGGCACCAACGCGTGCGACCGCCTCGAGGAGGCGATGCTGCCGATCGAGACGCTGGCGAAGAAGTACATCGTCACCCCGCCGCTGATCCCGACGGGCGGCAACACGCCGAAGGCGCAGATGGTCCGCGTGATCGCGACCGAGGACAGCACCACGATCTCCTACGACCCCGACCAGCCGGCGCCGAAGATGATCGCCAAGGCGGGCGACTACTTCGAGATCGCCAAGACCGGGGTGGACTTCGAGATCAGCTCCGACAAGAAGATCCTGGTGTCCCAGTACATGCAGGGTCAGGACGCAGGCGGTGGGTCGGGTGACCCGGCGATGGCGCTCGCGGTCGCAACCGAGCAGTACCGCACGAAGTACCTGGTCCACGCGCCGATCAACTACGAGAAGAACTACGCCAACGTCACCGCGCCGATGGGGGCGATGGTCACGCTCGACGGGGCCGCGATCGGCGGCTTTACGGCGATCGGCGCGACCGGCTACGGCGTCGCCCGCGTCACGCTCGCCAACAACGGCGACGGCAATCACGACTTCGTCGGCAACCAGCCCTTCGGAGTGACGATCTACGGGTATGGTCAGTACACCTCGTACTGGTACCCTGGCGGTCTGGACCTCGAGATCCTGCCGCAGTGAGCGCCTGGTAGCGCGCGGTCGGGGCGCACGGAGGCGACCCCGGCCGCGAGATCTGGTAGGCTCGGCCCGACATGACCTCGCTCCGACCGGTTCTCCTGGCTCTCGCCCTCGCTTTGACCGGCTGCTCGATGCGCCCGGTCGACGTGACGACGATGGAGACGAAGATCCCGCAGCCGACCGAGCTGCGCCGGATCGAGATCCCCCTCTTCGTCATCCTCGACCCGGCGAAGCTCCCGGACGCGATGACTGCGTACGGTCAGGGCGTCAAGCCGATCGAGGTGAACGGGCTGCACACCTTCGTCGAGCGGGACCTGCAGCGGACGCTGGGGCAGCTCTTCAGCAACGTGCGCGTGGCGCCGCCGACGACGGCCGCGCCGGAGGGCATCTTCCTGACCGGCGAGGTGCTCGTGAACTCGCTGCAGAGCTTCGCGGGGACGCGGGGCCCGGGCACGCCCTCAGGCGTGTACATGCGCATGGTGTGGAGCTTCCGCGTGCGCGCCTACGGGGCGCCCGCGGACGCGTTCGTGTACCAGGGCACGGCGGAGAGCACGATCCCGATCAACGCCGTGGGCGACACGCAGGTGGCGTTCCAATCGCTCCTGGAGGACGCGCTCCGCCGCCTCGTCACCCACTATGACGGGCAGAAGGCCTACGACCGCATGGCCCGGCTCGGGACCTGAGGTCTCCGCGACGCCGCGCCAGCCGGGCGATGTGGCCGGCGCGTGTAGGGAAGCTAGAGGGCGGCGGCGAGGCGGACGGAGATCTCGGCGGCGTCGCCCTCGGGGACGATGAACTTGAGGCGGTAGAGCGCGCCCGCGTCGTCCTGGGCGTAGAGGACGGTCTCGCCGGGGTCGAGGCGGACCTTCTCGTGGGTGTCGTCGCCGGCGCCGTCGATGACGGTGGAGGAGGCCTTGCAGTCGGGCTGGACTTCAGGACAGGTGAAGAAGCCGGGGTTCGGGTAGTCGTAGGTGGCGCCGGGGGGGAGGTCGGCCTGGGTGACGTAGAAGAGGTAGGGGACGCCGTCGGAGCCGCGGCGGTAGTAGAAGTCGACGGCGCCGTTGTTCTTCCAGTAGTCGCCGAGGAGGAGCTGGGCGATCTTGGGCGCCTGCTGCTGCAGGTATGGGCGGACGGACTCCGCGATCTGCGCCCCGGTGAGGCCGATCGAGATCTCGCGGAGCGTGAAGGCGACGTCGGCCTGGCCCTCGGGGATGTCGCCGCCGGGCGGGGTGTGGAGGGCGACCTGCGCGACCTCGTTGATCAGCTCCCACACGTACTGGTTCTTGGGCGGGTTACCGAGGTCGAGGAAGACGTCGAAGATCGTCCAGCCCGGCGGGTCGGGGCCGATGTAGAGGTGGGCGCCGAGGGTGCAGAGGAAGAGCACCTCGTAGCACTTGTCGAAGATGCGGCTCTTGTACTTCTCGCGGCCGCCGGTGACGATGATCGACTCGAGGAGCCAGGTGTCGATGGCCCACGCCGAGCCCGGCCACATCATCTTCACCTGGTCGACGTTCTCGGGGAGGTTCTGCTTGCAGGCGTCGTCGCCCGCGCACGAGTTGATGAAGGAGTCGTGCTCGGAGATGCCGAAGCGCATGTCGACCTTGGGGTCGGGGGCGACGCCGGAGATGCTGAACTTGTTGGGGTCGTTGAAGTCGAACTCGAGCGGGTCGTTGAAGGTGGGGCCGACGGTGTCGACGATGGTCGACATGTAGTCCTTGCCCTTGGAGAGGTCGACGCCGTCGAGGAGGCGGAGGTTGCTGGCGGCCTCGACGGTCATGGCGAAGTCGGGGGTGAGGACCTCGCTCATGGTCACGAAGCCCGGGGCGATGACGCCGGGGTGCGGACCGATGGGGCCGAGCTTGGTCGAGAGGGTGGTGAGGTCCGAGAGCGCGTCGTCGAGGTAGACGGGGAGCTTGGTCCCGTCGCCGCCGATGTTGGGGTGGGTGGCGAGCAGGTTCTTCTGCAGCGCGATGACGAGCTCCGGGGTGGTGATGAACTCCTCGTTGCGGGCGATGCCGAGGGCCTCGGAGAGGATCTGGCTGAAGCCGCCGCCGATGCCGAGGCCGTCGGCGAGGCCCTGCATGCCCTCGATCGACGTGCCCTCGACCTTGGCGTTGGCGGGGGTCATGGTCAAGATCCGCACGAGCGAGTACTCAGCGCTCGACTGCCATGTGTTGTCGGGCCCCTTGAAGCTCTGCCCGAGCGGGGTGAGGGAGCAGTCGTGCATGGGGTCGGGGTCGTCCT
>CAZMML010000184.1:0-6213 GCA_964567335.1 uncultured Nannocystis sp.
TGCGAGGCCTCGGTGATCGCCTCGGGCGGCAGGTGCTCGCGGGCGAGGCCGAAGTCGACGAGGCGCACGCGGCCGTCCTCGCCGACGAGGGCGTTGGTCGGCTTGAAGTCGCGGTGGACGATCCCGGCGCGGTGCGCCGCGTCGAGCCCGCGCGCCGCCTGCAGGAATCGGTCGAGGATCGCGCCGGTCGAGCGCGGGGCGTCGGTGAGCCACTGCCGCAGCGTCACGCCGCGGACGAGCTCCATCACGAGGAAGACGCCGCCCTCGTGCTCGCCGACCTCGTAGATCTGGACGACGTTGGGGTGGGAGAGGCGCGCGAGGGCCCTGGCCTCGTGGAGGATCCGCTCGAGGTCGAGGTCGCGGTCGGCGCCCTCGCTCTGGATCAACTTGAGGGCGACGCGCCGCTGGAGGCGCTGATCGTAGGCCTCGTAGACGACGCCCATGCCGCCGCGGCCGAGCGTCTCGATGACCAGGAATCGGCCGATCATCAGGGCCGGCGCGGCGTCCTCGAAGAGCTGAGCCGCGACCTTGAGTCGCACGACCTCAGCCTCGACGTCGCGTTCGCGCTTCGGTGACGGGAGCAGGGCGACCAACCTCTCGGACAACATAGCAGCTCGCTATCATGGCGGTAAGCGCTCGCCGGCTGCGCGTCCGGTGCTAGGCTGGCGGGGGTGCGGCCGAGCGATCGTGATCTACTGAGTGCGTGGCGCGCAGGGGACCGCCACGCCGGCAGCGAGCTCTTCGAGCGCTACTTCGACGCGGTGTTCCGCTTCTTCCGCAACAAGGTCGATCACGCGGCCTCTGATCTGGTCCAGCGCACCTTCATGGCCTGCGTCGAGGGGCGCGACCGCTTCCGCGGCGACTCGACCTTCCGCACCTTCGTGTTCGCGGTCGCACGGAACGTGCTGCGAGAGCATATTCGCGAGCGCCAGCGAGCGCTTCGCCGCGAGGTTGACTTCGAGCTCGACTCAATCGTCGACCTGGGGGCGAGTCCAGTGACCCGGCTGGCCGCACGGGCAGAGGAGAAGCTGCTGCTGCAGGCCCTGCGGGCGCTTCCCCTGAGCGCGCAAGAGGTGCTGGAACTCTACTATTGGGAGCGTCTGACGGGCGCAGAGCTTGCCGCGGTCCTGGGGGTCCCCGAAGACACCGCCCGCAGTCGCGTACGGCGAGCGCGTGGACTGCTCGAGGAGACGTTGGCACGCATCGAGGCGAACCCGAACGAGGTCGAGAGCACCCTCTCGGGGCTCGACCAGTGGGCCGCGGGCCTGCGGGACCGAATAGTGCCAGGGCGCGGCTGACCAGCGCCCTCCGTGGACGAGAAAAAAAGATGTGGACCGATGCACGGTCAGGGGGGGCGGCGTCACTACCAGCCCGGACGTTTCCTGCGCCGCGCCGCGGGGCGCAGCAGGTGCGTCAGGAGGTAGGGTATGTCTGTTTCCTGGGTGCTTTACGACTCGTCCGGCTCGCCGCTGACGCACCAGCCGTCGGGCTCGACGCTCAACGTCGAATTCAACAGCAGCGGCTTTCCGCACCTGTCCGGCTACAGCAGCGAGATCATCGACCTGGCGGAGGGGACCGCTGACCAGTCGACCGCGACCGTGGTCCTCCAGGCGGACTCCGGCGCCTCGGGCTACACGCTGTCCGAGTCGCTGTCGGAGCCGAGCCCGAACACGGGCTACACCTGGAGCGACTCGAGCGGCGTGGTCACCTTGGTCTTCAACGTCCCGAACCTGGGCGATCCCCCGAATGACTGGGTCTTCGGCGGTCGGCCCTCGATCGCGCTCCGGATGAAGATCCGGCAGAAGCGCCTCATCGCATAGGGCGCGGCGAGGCGGCCCTTCGCGGGCGCCGCGGGTGCAGGGACGCGTCCCCGGACGCCTCCCTGCGCTCGCGTCGCGCGCTCGAGAGGAGGTGGCGTTGGGACGACGACGGGCGGTGTGCGTCGGGCTCTCGTACTTCGACGCCGCGGTCTACGGCTGGGACGGTCACTGGGGCTGCTGGGGCGCCGACGGCGACGCCGCGGCGTTCGCGGCGATGCTCGCCGCGGAGGGCGTCCCGCCCGCGGACATCGTCACCCTGAAGAGCCGTGAGGCGTCCGCGGAGGGGGCGCTCTCGGCTCTCGGGGCGGCGGTCCGCGGGGCGGAGGCAGGGGACCTGGTGGTCTTCTTCTTCTCCGGGCACTGCGAGCCGCACCCGGAGGGGAGCCTCCTCTGCTTCTATGATCGCAAGGCGGTCGACCGCGAGGTCACGGCGCTGTGGGCGGAGCTGCCGGCGGGCAGCTTCGCGGTCGCGGTCGGGGACTGCTGCAGCGCGGGGGTGCGGGTCGCCCGGGCCTGGCCGCTGCGGGCCGAGATCGTGCAGATCAGCGCGGCGCTGGCCGGCTACAGCGCGGCTGGCACGCCGGAGGGGGGGCTCTTCACGCGGGCGCTGACGCGGGTCGCGGCGGCCGGGATGCCGGCGGGCTACGAGGCGCTGCGAGAGCGGGTTCAGCGCGAGATCGCGGCGCTCTCGCCGGGCGCGGGCCAGAAGGTCGACCTGGCCCTGACGGGCGTCGGTCCGGTGTTCGCCGCCTCGCGGCCCTTCTCATGCCCCGCGACGTCTCACATGGAGGCCTCCGCTGGCGGCGGGGAGGGAGCGGAGGGTCGGGCGCTCCGGTGATAGAGTCCGGGCTGATGCTCGGGACTCGCGCCGCGTTCCTCTCCAGTTTGCTCCTCGTCGGTCTCGCGGCCCCAGGCTGCGGCGGCGGGGAGACCTATGACGCCGGGGTGATCTGCCTCGATGACGCCGCGGTGGACGGGTTCACGAAGGGCGACGTGCTCACGGTCCAAATCGTGTTCGACGACTGCATCAGCGCCTGCGCGGAGGACGTGGAGGCGTCGTGCGAGATCGTGGTCGCCGGTTCGACCCTGCGGGTCGAGGGGCAGGCGAGCTGGCGTCGCGGGGGCCTGGGCTGCGCGGCGGTGTGCGAGGTGCTCGAGGCGACCTGCGTGGCGAGCGGCCTGGAGCCCGGGATGTACACGATCGTCAGCGGCGCCGAGATCCTCAAGGTCGACCTCGGCGAGCCGCTGGTCGGCGAGGACCCGAGCTGCCCCGGCCCGCAGGAGTAGGGTCGGCGCGGGTCGCGCGAGGCCCCGGGCTTGGTCGCGGCGGGTAGTCGCGGTTATGCTCGCGCGGCCATGGAGCTCACCGTCAACGGTCGCCTCGTCGAGGTCACGCCGGCCCCCGGCGAGTCGCTGCTCACCACGCTGCGCGAGCGCTGCGGGGTCACGTCGGTGAAGGACGGCTGCGCGCCCCAGGGGCAGTGCGGCTGCTGTCTCGCGCTGGTCGGCGGGCGCGCGGTGGTCACCTGCGCGACCCCTGCCGAGAAGGCGGCGGGCAAGGAGGTCGTGACCCTCGAGGGCCTGCCGGCCGCGGAGCGCGAACAGCTCGCCCGCTGCTTCTCGGCGACCGCCGGGCTGCAGTGCGGCTTCTGCACGCCGGGCATCGCGCTGCGCGCGAGCCACCTGGTCGCCAAGTCACCCTGCCCGACGCGGGCCGAGATCGCGAAGGGGATCGACGTCCACCTCTGCCGCTGCACCGGGTACACGAAGATCGTCGACGCGATCGAGCGCTTCGCCCAGGTGCGGCGGGGGGCGGCGGAGCCGCCGGCGCCCGACGCGGGCGAGGGGGTCGGGGCGCGCCTGGCGCGCTATCAGGGCGAGGCGCTGGCGCTCGGCGACCGGCCCTACGTGGCCGATCTGGAGCGCCCGGGGATGCTCCACGGGGCGCTGCGCCTGTCGGATCACCCGCGGGCGAAGGTGCTCCGGATCGACGTCGCGCGGGCGCGGGCGCTGCCGGGGGTGGTCGCTGTGGCGACCGCGGCGGACGTGCCCGGCGAGCGCTGGTACGGGCTGATCCTGAAGGACTGGCCCGGGCTGGTCGCGGTCTCCGAGGAGGTCCGCTGCGTCGGTGACGTCCTGGCGGCGGTGGCGGCGGTCGACGAGCGGACGGCGCGGGCGGCGGCGGCGCTGATCGAGGTCGAGTACGAGGTGCTGCCCGCGCTGACCACGATCGAGGCGGCGCTCGCCCCGGGGGCGCCGCGGGTCAACCCGACCCACGACAACCAGCTCTCGCACACGAAGATCCGCCGCGGCGATGTCACGCAGGCCTTCGCGGCCAGCGCCCACGTGGTCGAGGGGACCTGGACGACGCAGCGGATCGAGCACCTCTTCCTCGAGACGGAGTGCGCGCTGGCGGAGCCGCTGGCGGACGGCCGGCTGAAGCTCTACACGCAGGGGCAGGGGATCTTCGACGACCGCCGGCAGGTCGCGGCCTTCCTCGGGCTGCCGGAGGAGCAGGTCGAGGTCGAGCTGGTCCCCAACGGCGGCGCCTTCGGCGGCAAGGAGGACATGAGCGTGCAGGCCCACGCGGCGCTGCTGTCGCGCATGACCGGCCGGCCCGTGAAGGTCCGGCTCGACCGCGAGGAGTCGATCCGCGTCCACCCGAAGCGCCACCCGATCAGGATGACCTACAAGGTCGGCTGCGACGCGGAGGGCCGGCTGACGGCGGTGCAGGCGCTGATGCACGGGGACACCGGGGCCTACGCGTCGGTCGGGGCGAAGGTGCTCGAGCGCGCGGCCGGGCACGCGTGCGGGCCCTACCGGGTCGAGCACGTGCACGTCGACGGCTTCGCGGTGACGACCAACAACCCGCCCTGCGGGGCCATGCGCGGCTTCGGGGCCAACCAGGCGCACTTCGCGATGGAGGGCTGCATGGACCTGCTGGCGGCGAAGGTCGGGCTGAGCCCGTGGGAGATCCGCTGGCGCAACGCGGTTGAGGTCGGCGACACCTTCGCCAGCGGGCAGGTGTACGAGAAGTCGGTCGGGATCAAGAAGACGCTGCTGGCGGTGAAGGACGCCTATGAGGCGGCCCGCGCGGCCGGCCGCGCGGTCGGGATCGCGTGCGGGATCAAGAACACGGGGATCGGCAACGGGGCGGTCGAGTGGGGCAAGGCGCGCCTGGTCGTCGAGGCCGACGGGACGGTGTCGCTCTACAACGGCTACACCGAGATGGGCCAGGGGCTGCTGACGGTGCTGGTCCAGTGCGCGGTCGAGGTGACGGGGCTGCCGGCGGCGATCTTCCGGCCGAAGGTCGACTCGACCTTCGCGCTCGGCTGCGGGCAGACGACGGGCTCGCGGGCGACGCTCTTCGGCGGCCGGGCGGTGAAGAGCGCGGCCGAGAAGCTGCGCGCGGCGCTGGACGCCGGGCGGACGCTGCCGGAGCTCGCGGGCGAGGTGTTCGCGGCGGACGTGGTGATCGACGACACGACCGCGCCGGGCAAGGAGAAGGGCGGCAAGGTCAAGACCCACACGGCCTTCAGCTTCGCCACCCAGGGGGTGATCCTGGGCGAGGAGGGGGCGCTGAGCAAGGTGATCGCGGCGCACGACGTCGGGCGGGCGATCAACCCGGCGCTCTGCGAGGGGCAGATCGAGGGCTCGGTCCACATGGGCCTCGGCTACGCGCTCACCGAGGACCTGCCCTGCGAGGAGGGCTGGCCGGTCACGTACAAGCTGCGCGAGCTCGGGGTGCTGCGCGCGCGCGACATGCCGGAGGTCGAGGTGATCCTGGTCGAGGAGCACGAGCCAGAGGGGCCCTTCGGCGCCAAGGGGGTGGGGGAGATCGGGCTGGTGCCGACGGCGGCGGCGGTCGCGGGGGCGCTCGCGGCCTTCGACGGGGTGCGCCGCTACGACCTGCCGATGAAGGACTCTCCGGCCGCGCGCGCGTGCAGCGTCGGCCGGATCCACCGCAAGGCGACATGATCAACGCGCACACTCACCTCTATAGCGGGCTGGCGCCGCTCGGCCTGCCGGCGCCGGCCGTGGCGCCGCAGAACTTCGTGCAGATCCTCGAGCGGATCTGGTGGCGCCTCGACCGCGCGCTCGACGAGGCGTCGCTGCGCGCGAGCGCCGAGCTCTACGTCGCCGAGGCGCTGGCCTTCGGGACAGGCGGTCTGGTCGACCACCACGAGTCGCCGGGCTTCATCGAGGGCTCGCTCGAGGTCCTCGCGGACGCGTGCGAGGGGCTCGGGATGCCGGCGCTGCTCTGCTACGGCGCGACCGAGCGCAACGGCGGCGCGGACGAGGCCCGCCGCGGGCTCGCGGAGTGCGCCCGCTTCATCCGCGCGAACCGGCGGGCGCGCGTGCGCGGGCTGGTCGGGCTGCACGCGGCCTTCAC
>CAZMML010000184.1:6223-6965 GCA_964567335.1 uncultured Nannocystis sp.
GAGGACGGCGCCGACGTCGCGGACGCGCGCGCCCGCGGCTACGCCGGGGTGCTCGACCGCCTGGCCCGCAACGAGGCGCTGCTGCCGGGCTCGATCTTCGCCCACGGGGTGCACCTCACCCGCGACGAGGTCGCCCAGGCGGCGGACGCGGGGGTGTGGCTGGTCCAGAACCCGCGCTCCAACAAGGGCAACCGGGTCGGCTACCCGCACGCGCTGGCGGCGAGCTCGCGGGTGGCCCTCGGGACAGACGGTTACCCGGCCGACATGGCCGCGGAGGCGGCGGCGCTGCGCGCGGAGGCGGCGGCGGCGGGCGACGACCTGGCGGCGGCGGAGCGGCGGCGCGGCGCGGGCGAGGCGCTCTTCGCCGAGCTCTTCGGCGGGCGACCGGCGGCTCCGGCGGCGCCGCCGGGGCCGGAGCGGATGGCGGCGATCCGGGCGGAGGCCCGCGCGCAGGCGTCCGGCCTGTGGGCGCGGATGGAGGCGCTCCCGTGAGGGGCGCGGCGAGCCGGCCCCGCGGGGCCGCATGACAAGCGAGCGAGCACTGTGGCACGTCTAGGACTGGAACGAGACATCGTCGACCCGCAGACCCGGGCCCGCGCGGCCGAGCACCTCCGCCGCAACGGGGTGCTCTTGCCGACCTGGTCCGAGCTGGCCGATCCGACCACGATCCCGGCGGCGGTGACGGCGGCGCTCGCGGGGGTCGACCCCGACGCGGCGCACCCGCTCAACCTCTTCCGGGTCC
>CAZMML010000185.1:0-6963 GCA_964567335.1 uncultured Nannocystis sp.
TACTCCGACATGACCGGCTTCGCCCTCAAGAACGTCGCGCCGCAGTAGGCCACGCGACTCCGAGGCTCGCGCGTCGGACCGACGCGCCGCGCCGGCGGGCGTCACCGCCCTTCCCTCGGATGTGGGCAGGGCGCCGCGACGCGCTGCGCCGCGCCCTGCCCGCGCGCGGAGCGGGCGCCGTGCGTGAGCCCTCGCGTCGGACTCGGCGTCACGACCTCATCGCGCCTTGCGCTCGCGTCGTCGACTGTCAAAGTACGTCCATGAAGATCAAGACCCGCGTGAAGTCCGGCCGCGTGAACGAGACCGTCACCAACCTCTCCTAGACAGACACCGCGACATTCCCTTCGAGGACGCCGCGATGCCCGCGGCGGTCGCGGCGCGACGCTCGGCGTTGCGCGAACGACTCCTGCGCGCTATCACCGTCGCGCAGTGAGGAAGAGGTCGTGGTGTCTCGTCCTGCTCGCGACGCTGGCGCTCGAAGCCTGCGCCCGGCCCTGCCCTTCGTTCGCGCCTGCGGCGCCGACCGTCACGGACGCACCCGCCGACGCGCAGCTCGACCTCGGCGAGGCGAGCGTCGTGGTCGTGGTCCGCGGCGCCCACGAGGGCGGCCCACGCCCCGACGTCCCGGTGACGCTCACGTGCGCCTGCCTCCCCGCCCCCCTTCGCCTGGCGACCGGCCCCGAGGGCCTCATCCGCGCCCGCGGGTTGCCCGCCGGCTCGTATGAGATCGAGGTGGAGCTCGCCCCCTCCGTCCTGCAGAGCGCGAGGGTCGTCCTCGCGTCCGGCACGAAGCTCCGGCTGCTCCGCGAGCAGCCGGCGAGCCCCCGACACGTGCGCGGCGCCCCCTCGCTCCTCCCCGTCGGCGTCGCGCTGCGCTACGAGTGGACCGCCTGCCTCGGCCCCTGCCCCGCGTTCGTCGCCTGGCTCGACGACCAGGGACGCGTCACGCTCGAGCGCGACGGACGGACGATCGCGTGGCAGCTCCGCGCGGGCGCCCGCCGGAGGTCGCTGCACCTGGCCCGCTGCATCGCGCGCGCTCCGGCCTACGACGCCCGCGTGAGGACCGACTTCCCGACGATGTCCATCGCCGTCCGCGACGGCGACGAGATCGCGGTGAGCCGACACGATCACGGCGACCCACGCGCCCCGCGTGCGCTCGCGGACCTCGAGGCGAAGCTCGCGCGCCTCCTCGGCGTCACCCGCCACCTCGATCGCTCGCGGTGAGGCGCCGCTGCCGTCCGTGGGCTCCCCGGGGGCCGGAGCCTGGGCCGTGCCTTCACGCGCCGACGCGGCGCGCTGGCACCCGACCGCGGACGCAGATACGATGCGTCGGCATGAAGCGAGAAGAGATGGTGGTGCCGGAGCCCTCGTGGGCGCGAGTCCTCACGGTGTGCGCGGGCGTGGGGCTGTTGTGCTCGCCGCTCGTGATCCTGGCGCGACGAAGCGCGGGCGCGTGGGACAGCGCCGCTGGGCTGGTGACCGCGCTCGTCGCGGCGCCGCTGCTCGTGCTGCTGGCGGGGTCGATCGGCGAGTGGCTCGTCCACCGCTACCTGATGCACCGACGCTGGCGTCCGGCGATCTTGCGCACGATCTTCGAGCTGCACCACCGCGGCCACCACCAGGTCCACTTCACGCCCGAGCGCTATGTCCACGCCGGCCCGATCAACTACGTGCCGGTCTACCCGCCGCGGCCGTCGGCGCTGTGCGAGTCGCGGGCGAGCCGGGTGCTCTCGATGCTGGCCCAACTGGCGCTCTACCTCAGCGTGGCCGCGCTCGGGGTGTTCCTCCCCGTGTGGCTCTTGACGGACAACCCGCTCTTCACGGGCGTGGTCGTCCTGTGCGGGACGCTGCTCTGCTACCTCTTCGTCCGGGTCCACGACCTCGTCCACTACCCCGGACACTCGTGGCTCGAGCGCCTCCCGGGCTTCGCGGCGCTCGACAGGCATCACTACCTGCACCACATCGACACCGCCGCGAACACGAACTTCCTGCTGCCGCTCGGAGATCTCTTGATGGGCACGCTCCGGCGACGGGTGACCGCGAGAGAAGCAGCGCGGTGGCCGACCTATGCCGCGGCGCGCGAGCGGCTCGTGAGCCCAGACGAGGCCGCGAGCCACAGCCGCCGCGCCGCGTGACGTCCGGCGGTCAGCGTCGAGGGTGCCCTCGACACCTGCACGGGACGCGCCTTAGTGTAGGGCGCCGTGTCTGATCGACCCCTCGTCGTCGTCAAGGTCTACAGCCAGTTCGCCGCGCTCTACCAGTCCGGCAAGGACATCTTCTTCGTCGAGCTCTTCGGTGACGACCCCGGCCTAAAGCTCGGACCGAAGCTCTCCCTCGCCGCCGTGCTCGCCCGCGAGGGAGGGGCGGTCGAGCGGTGGTCCTTCGCCAGCGCGGCCGCGGCGTCGAAGGCCGCCCGGTGGGCCGCGGCGAACGCCGCGGGGCGACCCGTCGAGATCGCCGCCGATCTGAACGCCGAGTTCCGCGCGTGGAGGCGGTCCAAGGCGGTGAAGCGCCCGCGGCTGCCCCGCTTCGAGGTCGCCCGCTCGGGCCCGGTCACGCTCACGGTCGATCGCACCCACCCATGGCGTCACCCGCGACCGCCCTCGACCAGCTTCGTCTCGGGCCGGCTGCTGGTCCCCGTCTTGTCCCTGGTCGGGACGCTCGACCCCAGCTTCGGCGTCGACACCGGCGTGTACCTGTCGGCGTGCCCCCTGGCGACGATGGACCCCTACATCGACCACGTGTTCGAGGTGCTCGTCCAGGGCTCCGCGCCCGCGAGCGAGGTCGACCGCTACTTCGTCTCGCAGCGCGGCTTGTGGTCGCTCCACCTCTCGCTGCAGGTCTACCAGGAGACCTTCCGCTACGCGATCACGGAGCACACCTGCGAGCGCGGCACGCCCGGGTTCTATCGCACGCACCACGTCCGCACGCGCAAGGAGGCCGACGCCGTGATGTCTCAGCGGAGCGCGGCGATCCCGAGGCACTACCAGCCGACGACGAAGATCCCGCCCTGGTACCGCAGGGTCCTCGAGGAGATCGATCACCACGCGCGCGTGAGGGCGCAGCGCCCGCGCAGCGTGCGGCTGCGCCCCGTCACCGAGGCCTTCGTACAACGGGTCGCGGGCCCCTACTCGCGCCCGAGCAGCTGCTTTCTCGCCAGGGGCGACGGGGTGGGCGGAGCGCCGCACTTCTGCCAGGACGACTGGGACTTCATCCCGAAGATCCCCGAGGTTCCGCGGGGCGCGCCGCGTCATATCCTGTCCTTTGGGGCGGGTTCTCCGGCCTTCTCGGAGGTCCTCAACGACGGCGACGCCGGCACCTTCAACCTCTTCGCGGCTCCGGGGCACCCCTTCGGGACGCTCCACTTCGCCTGCCACTGAGCGCGCGCGGCGGCCCTCAGTGACCGGCGAGCACCCGCGCGAGGGCGCCGGCGACGTCGCGCATCGTCCGGAGCCCGCGCAGCTCCGTCCCGAGCTCGACCAGACGCCTGGCGACCTCCGGGCGGATCCCGGTCAGGACCGCCTCGGAGCCGAGCAGCCGGGTCGCCGCCGCGAGGCGCAGCAGGTGCTCGGCCGTCACCGCGTCGAAGTCCTCGACCCCGGTCAGGTCGACGATCACCGCCCGCGCCCGCTGCGACTCGAGGGCTCGGAGCACCTCCTCCACCAGGACGGCCCCACGCGCCTCGTCGAGGGCCCCGACGATCGGGACCAGCAGCACGCCCGTGGCGACCGTGATCAAGGGCACCGAGAGGCGCCGGATCACCTGCGCCTGACGGCGGAGCTCCTCCTCGTGGCGGCGGAGCTCGGTCAGCTCGTGCCAGACCACGAGCAGCGCCGGACCGCTGCTCAGCGTCACCGGCGTCAACGTCACCTGCACCGGGAACTCCTCCCCGTTCGTGCGCCGGTGGACCCATTCGAAGCGGTGGTAGCCGCGCTCGTGCGCGAGGCGGTCCATCTCGACCGACTTCTCGAGCGAGCGGCGGCCGTCGGGCTGGATCTCCGGCGAGAGCTCGGCGGGGTGGTGACCTATCAGCTCGGCCCGATCGGCGCACCGGAGCATCTGGAGCGTGGCCTGGTTCACGTCGAGGATCCCGCTGGCGTCGAAGATAAGGTGCGCGTCCGCGGAGTGTTCGAAGAGCGCCCGGAAGCGCTGCTCGCCGCGTTGGACCTCGGCCAGCGTCGCTCTCAGGGCGGCGTTCTCCGCACGCAGCGCGGCGACCTCGTCCCCCTCTCCTGCCACACGCCCATGGAAGCTCGAGTCGGGGGCGGCGGTCCACGCCTTCAATCAGGCCCCTCCCCGCGGGGTCACGCTGTGCGGGGCCGCGCCGCCGTCAATGTAGGCGCCACGCAGGGTGCTCGTCCCCGACGGCCGGGGCCGGGGCGAGGCCGTTCTCGACGGCGCCGTCGTCGCTCTCGGGCTCACACAGGTACACCGCGATCGCCCCGAGCGGCTGATCGGCGTCGACGCGCGACCAGCCATCCGGGACGCGCCGATGCTCGGCGCGCCATTCGACGCTGACCTCACCGACGCGAGCCGCCTCGAGGATCGCACGTCCGCCCTCGTCTCCGATCGACGTGACTCGTGCGACCTCGACGTCGTGGATCCCACTCGCCGGAGCGACGCGCAATCCGTGCCGCGCCAGGTGGTTAGCGATCGTGGGCGGCACCAGATACGCGCGCGGACGATCGACCACCGTGGTGCCGACGAAGCGCGCGAAGTGAGGGATCCGCAGGGAGATCAGCGCGCCCTCGGGCGTCCGCGGCTCGCGGGTGAGGATCTCGATCGGCGTCCCCGTCGCCTCCAGCCGGTAGCGCACCGCGATCCGCTCGGGGGGGCGCGCGCTGGCGGCGACGACCTCGCGGATCTCCGCCGCGTGTCCGGCCGCCCACGTCAGCGCCTCGATCTGCCAGGCCGACGCGGTCGCCACCCGCTCTTCGAAGGGTAGGTAGCTGTAGCACTCGAGCAGGAGGTCGAGGCGGTTCGTCAGACCGCGGTAGTTGGAGCCGAAGCGCGGGTGGTGCGGGTACGTCATCCACCCGAGGCCGACCGGCGCCGCCGGGTCGACCTCGCCGCCGACGTCGAGGACCCGCTCGTCCTCGACGAAGTTGCCGTACCACCCGCTCTCGAAGCCGCGGCGGCGCACCGCCGCGATCACCTCGGGGACCATGCGCTCGCGCATGAACGCGATCGGCTCGGCCCGCCCCGACTCGACGGTGTGCGGGACGTCGACCGTCATCTGGAAGCGGTGCACCGAGCCGTTGGTCGCGTGGTTGTCGATCGTCAGGTCGGGCGCCCACGGGACGCACACGCGCTCCTGCAGCAGGCGCATCTCGAGCGCGGCCTGGCGGAGGTAGTCGCGGTTGAGGTTGATCCCCTCGCTCTGCGTCCGCGTGCCGACGACCGGGCCGGGCTGACCCGCGAGGCGCTTGAGGTCGAGCCGCCGGTTCGCGGGGTCGAGGGCGTCGTTGCCGTCGGGGTTGAAGAGCGGCGCGACCAGCAGCACCAGCGCGTCGAGCCAGTCCGGGTGACGCCCGTCCAGGAGGTCGCGGACCAGCGCGAGGCTCGCCTCCTTCCCCTCGACCTCGCCGGGGTGGATCCCGTCGAGCATCAGCACGACCGGCCGACCGTCGCGCCGCGCCTCCTCCGGCGTGCGCACGCCGTCGCGCGAGAGCACGAGCAGCGGCAGCTCGCGTCCCCCCGGGCTCGCGCCGAAGCTCGTGATCTGCAGGCGTGGGTCGGAGCGCGCCGCCAGCCCGGCGATGAAGCGCATCACGTCGGCGTGCAGGGAGGTCTCGCGGAATCCGGTCGCTTCGGCGCGGGTCAGCAGCATGACGCCTTGTGGCACGGATCTGCGCCCGCCGCCTACGCGCCCGCCGACCGCGAGGCCCGCAGAGCCGTGAGGCGGCGCAAGACCCCGCAGCGGGGCTGCGGGCCGCGGGCCCCCGTGAATCGATCGCCGCGATCTGGCGCACACCCCCTGGCCTGACGCTGTGCGAGACTGCGGCCGTGCAGCCCGCCGCCGCCCCTGCGACCACCGACCTCGCCCTCGCCTACCAGCGCGCCCTCGAGCGGATCGCCGCGCTGCAGCAGCCGAAGGGGGCCCTCGGCGGCGAGGTGATCTGGAACCCGATGCTGGTGTGCCAGTACGTGATCGCCTGCCAGATCCTCGGCCGGCCGATCGCGCCGGAGCGGCGCCGCCGGGTCCGCCGCGCCCTCGAGCGCCAGGTCCGCGCCGACGGCGGCTGGGGCATGCACCCGGACAGCGAGAGCTGGCTCTTCCACACCACGCTCGGCTACGTCGCCCTCCGCCTCCTCGACTACCCCGCCAGCGATCCCCTCGCCGCGGGCGCGCTGCGGTGGATCCGCGCCCACGGCGGCGTCACCAAGAACCCCGCGTGGGGCCGGATCTGGCTCGCCCTCCTCGGCCTCTACCCGTGGGAGGGCGTGCAGCCGATCCTCCCCGAGATGTGGCTCCTGCCCGACGCCACCCCGGTCCACCCGCGGCGCCTCTACTGCCACATGCGGCTGATCTACCTCGGGCTCTCGTACTGCTACGGCGCCCGCCTGCAGGCCCGGCCCGCGCCTGTCCTCGGGGACCTCCGCCGCGAGCTCTACCCCGACGGCTATGAGCGCGCGCCCTTCCGCCTGCACCGCGACGACGTCGCCGCCACCGACCTCTACCAGGCCCCCGGCGCCGGGCTGCGCGCCGCCTTCGCCGCCATGCGCGCCCTGGACCGCGTCTCGCCCGGGCTGCTGCGGCGCCGCGCGCTGGCGCGCGCGATCGACCACGTCCTCTTCGAACTGCACAGCACCGGCTTCGTCTGCCTCAGCCCGGTCAACGGCCTGCTCTTCAACCTCGCGCTGCACCACCACGACCCGCGGCACCCCGACCTCGACCGCGCCTTCGCCGGCCTCGAGTACTGGTTCTGGGAGGACGACATCGAGGGCGCCCGGATCTGCGGC
>CAZMML010000186.1:0-6949 GCA_964567335.1 uncultured Nannocystis sp.
ACCAGCACCGGCACCGGCAGCCCCGCCGTGAGCCGGCGCAGCGGCACCAGCGGCGTCCCCCCGACGCAGTCGAGGAGCGAGCGCGCGGGGCCGCCGGAGGTCGTCATCCCCACGCTTGTACGCGCCCCGGCGGCCCGGCGTCCAGCGGCCGCCGCCTCACTTCTCGAGCGACGCGTCGAAGTCGGCGGAGAAGCGGAGCTGGACGCCCCAGCCCGGCTCGTCGGCGAAGTAGCGGAGCAGGCTCGTGTAGTCGCGGTAGCGGACGTTGAGCAGGTTGGTCCCGACCAGGCTGAGGCGGAGGAGGCGGCCCTCAGCCGGGAACTCGACCCCCGCGCCGGCCCCGAGCAGCCCGTAGCCGTCGGGCGGGCGGACGAAGTCGATGTCGAGGTCGTAGCGGCGCTGGCGGGCGACGATCGTCCCGCTCAGCTCGAGGAAGCCGCGGCTCGACGCGCGCGAGTCGGGGAAGAAGTAGCGGCCCGCGATCCAGTAGCGGTCCGGCGGGATCAGCGGCAGGAAGCCCCCGCGCGTCAGGTCGTAGGCCCGCTCCCACGACGCGCTCCCGGCCAGGCCGAAGGGCAGGCGCGGCGCGCGGAGCTGGAAGCGCAGCTCGCCGCCGCCGAAGAACGCGTCGGTCGGCCGGAACGCGAAGACCGGCAGCGGCCCGCGCGACGTGCAGCTCAGCGGCGCGCACTGGCCCTCCTGCGGCGAGGGCACGAAGGCGATGTAGTCGGCGATGTAGCTGGCGTAGCCGGCGGCCTCCACGGTCAGCCAGTCGCCGTCGTAGTGCAGCGAGGTCTCCCCGCCCCACGAGCGCTCGAGCCCGATCTTCGAGCTCCCGACCCCGAGGATCGGGAACGAGGGCGCGGCCCCGTTCATGAACTGCTCGTCGATCGCCGGGATCCGCGCCGACGAGTGCGCCTGCAGGCGCCACGAGAGCTCGGGGACGCGGCGGACGGGCCGCACCAGCGCGCCGAGGGTCGCCGACGCCGCGTGGAAGGTGTGGGCGCAGACCCCGCCGGAGCCGCTCGCGCGGCACGACTCCGGGTCGAGGCGGCCGCCCGCCTGCTGCCCGAGGTAGTCGCGCTCGCCGAGCGTCGCCTCGCGGTGGAGCCCCTCGTAGCGCGCGCCGATCTCGAGCTCGACCCGCTCGTGCACGAAGCGCTCGACGTCGTGGACCGCCCAGCCGCTCTGGCGGTAGTCCGGGATCAGCGTCGAGATCCCCGAGAAGCGGTTGTTCTGGTGGGTGACGACCGCCCCGCCCGCGCCGACCAGCGACCACTCGCCGAGCTCGACCCGCGCGTGTTCGAAGCGCAGCTCGCCCGCGTGGGTCATCAGCCCGAAGGTGAACTGCGGCCCCGTCACGCTCTGGCGGACGACGTCGAACTCCTTGCGGTCGTTGAACTGCAGCGAGTAGAGCGCGTGGATCTCGCCCGCCTTGCCGACCCGCACGCGCGCGCGCGCGAAGGCCAGGTGGTGCCAGATCTCCTGCCGCGGACGCTCGATCGGGAAGTCGGCCCGGTAGGCGTCGGCGCCGATCGGGCGCGAGCGGTGGAAGCCGGCGGTGAACTCCTCCGGCGAGTTGATCTTCAGGCAGGTGCAGATCCCGCCGCGCGCCCGCATCACCCGGTAGCCGACCCCGAGGTCGAGCGCCTCGCTCGAGTAGCCGAGCGTCGTCCCGGCGTTCCACGTCTCCGCCCCGGTGTTGTCGAGCGGGTAGAGCGGCGTCACCATCCCGCGGTGGCGCGACGCGTTGCCCTCGACGCGGATCGCCAGGCCGCGCCCGCGGCGCGGCGCCCAGTCGACCCGCCCCGCGCCGCCGCCCCCGAGCGGGTTCGACAGCCCGATCGTCCCGACCTCGCCGCGCACGCTCGGGCGCTGGGGCAGCGGCCGCGACTCGAGCATCACCACCCCGCCGATCGCCTTGGCCCCGAAGCGCGTCGTCCCGGCGCCCTTGATCACGGTGATCCGGTCGGCGACGGTCGGGTCGACCTCCGGCGCGTGGTCGATCCCCCAGTCCTGACCCTCGTGGCGGACCCCGTCGATCAGGATCATCGTCCTCCGCCCCTGGTGCCCGCGGATGATCGGCTTGCCCATCCCGCCCGCGGTCCCGCGCAGCGTCGCCACCCCCGAGATCCCCGCGACCGTGTCCGCCAGGTTCTGCCCGCGCGTACGCGCCAGCTCCGCGCCCGCGAGCGACTGGCTCGTCCCCGCCTCCGTCGGCCGCTCGCCGTGCACGTCGACCGCGACGACGTACTTGCTGTGCCGGTCATGCAGCGCGTCGAGCACGAGGCGGACGCGCCGCGCCTCGCCCTCGCCGAGCGCCACCTTCACCCGCGCCGCCGTGTGGTGCGGCAGCGCCGCCGCGACCAGCGTCTCGCCCGGGCAGAGCCCCTCGGCCCGCGCGCGCCCGGTCGCGTCCGTGCGCGCATGGGTCGGCGCCCCGCTCGCCGGCCGCACCTCGACGCGCGCCCCGGGCAGCGGCTCGGCCGTCCCCCCCTCGACGATCACGACCTCCAGCGACGCCGCGCAGCGCGGCGGTGGCGCCGGCGCCGGCGCCGGCGGCGCCACCGGTGGCGCCGCCTCCGGTGGCGCCGCGGGCACCGGCGGCCACAGCGACGCCGCGACGACCAGGAGCGCCAGCACCGGCTCGCCTCAGGAGACCCCGAGTTCGAAGGTCACGTCGACGTCGACCTCGCCCGGGAGCGGCGCGCCCGCGGCGAAGTCCGCCGGCAGCTCGGCCGACTTCTGCGTCGCCCCGTTGAGCGCGGGGAGGTGCCGCAGCATCACGCGCAGCTCGCCGCTGCCCGCGACGCCGGTCTGCAGCGTGTGGACGAGCCCGAGCGGGAGGTCCTCGCCGACCGCGTCGTCGCCGTAGTCCGACTCGCGGTCCGCGTAGGCGTGGGTCGCGAGCGCGACCGGCGTGATCGCCACGAACACGAAGTGGTCCTCCGCCTCCGCCTCGACCTCGCCGGTGAGGTCGATCTCCGAACCGCTCAGCCCGTTGATGAAGCGGATCGAGAGCGTGTACTCCGTCCCGGCGACGAGCTCGATCGGCTCCGCCGCGCCGGAGACGCCGCCGTCGCCGTCGGGGTCGTCGAACGCGGCCTCGATCGGCGCCCCGCCGCCCGTCGGCGCGAAGCTCAGGACGACCCGCGAGATCACCTCGGCGTCCGGCTCCGGCCCCGGCGGCAGGCTGCAGCCCGCGAGGACCCACGCGAGGGCCAGGCCCGCCGCGGGCCCCCCTCGCCGATGGCCTCTTTTGCAATTGACTTGCATGTGTAGGACGATAGACGGCGCGGTGCGCGTTGTCAAGCGACGGGCCGCCACCCGGCCCCGCAGAGTCGGCGCCGCGGAGGGTGTCCCTCCCGCACCCGCTGCGGCTGACTCCAGGGACAGGTATCCGTCGACCCACTGCTCGCCCCAGGTTGCGCGCGGCGCACACCCGCGCTATTCTGGGCGCCTACTCTAATTCTTAAAGGAGGCGCATATGGAGCGAGGACAACCAGGTTGGGCGGGGATCGCGGCGCTCTTGCTCGCGTGCAGCGCGAAGCCTGGCGGCAGCGCGTACGACACGGAGGCCATGACCACCTCCGGCGCCGCCAGCCACGGGCCGACCGGCGGCGGCGCGAGCACGACGGGCGGGGAGGTCGAGGACGAGGGCGACTTCCGGGTCCCGCGCGCGAGCGGCAAGTTCGTCTACAGCGCGAGCAAGACGACCGACTCCGTGGCGGTCATCAACAGCGCGACCCTGGTGATCGACGTCGTCGGCGTCGGGCGCGGACCGACGGTCGTCGAGCCGATCCCGGGGCAGCCCGGAGACGCCGGCGCGGTCGTCGTGCTCGACCAGGGCAGCGACGACGTCGCCCTCCTGCGCACCAGCGACGCGGGCGCCACGAGCGTCCAGATCATCCCGGTGACGCCCGGGGCCAACAACCTCGCGGTCGCGCCGGACGGCGCCTACGCGCTCGTCTACCACGACATTGACGGGCCCGAGCAACTCGGACCCGGGAGCGACCAGGA
Source organism: uncultured Nannocystis sp. (assembly GCA_964567335.1). Taxonomy (GTDB): domain Bacteria; phylum Myxococcota_A; class Polyangia; order Nannocystales; family Nannocystaceae; genus Nannocystis. Next base: position 4,021 of record CAZMML010000186.1, read on the forward strand.
GCTGACCGTGATCGCCCTGGCGAGCGGCGAGGCCCACGCGATGACGGTCGGCGCCCACCCGCGCGAGGTCGTGTTCGCGAGCGACCACACGCGCGCCTGGGTGATCACCGCCGCCGGCGTCAACGTGCTCCGCTTCGACGCGCTCGGCGCCGGCGGCAAGCCGCCGCTCGTGCCCGTCGTCAGCGACCCCGGCCTCGACCCGGCCAAGATCGAGGTGCTGGTCTCCCCGGCCGAGGGCGTCGCCCTGGCGCGGGTGCTCGGCGAGGCGAGCCTGGCGATCACCGACCTGGAGAGCGGCGCCCTGCAGGCGATCGACCTCCCCGGCAGCCCGACCGACCTCGACCTCGCGCCGGCCGGCGACTTCGCGGTGCTGGTGATCCCGGGCGAGCCCGACAGCCGCTTCCTCGAGCTGCCGCTGCCCCCGCAGGGGAAGTTCACCGAGCACGTGATCACGGGCGAGTACGTCGGGCAGTCGGCGCTGGCCCCGAGCGGCGACGCCATGCTCCTCTTCACCACGGCCTCGCCCTTCGCCCTCCGCGGCGGCGCGCCGGAGGAGATCGCGGCGCCGACCGCGGTCTACGGATCGACTAGCTCCGGCGGCCCCGGCAGCTCCGGCGGCCCCGGCAGCTCCAGCGGAACCGGCGGGAGCAGCACCACCGGCGAGGAGCCGGCCGACCCGAGCGAGGACCCGCGGCGGCGGCTGACGCTGGCGCGGCGCAGCGGCGCCGTGTGGGACACGGTGACGCTCTTCGTCGAGGATCCGGTGGCGAGCGTGGGCGTCGCGCCCGACAGCCAGAGCGCGCTCCTGGTCCACGAGCCGATCGGCGGCGCGGCCGGTGCCTACAGCCTCTTCGACCTCGTGCCGGACTTCCCCCTGATCAAGCGCCAGACCACCGAGACCCGCCCGGGCGCGGTCCTCTTCACGCCCGAGGGTAACCGCGCCGCGGTGCTCCTCCGCGACGACGAGCTCGGGGTCCGCAAGGTCGACCTCGTCGACCTGCGCAGCTTCATCGTCCGCGCGCTGCCCCTCGGGTCGCCGCCCGAGGGCGCCGGGTACGTCGACGCGACCAAGAAGCTCTACCTCTCGCAGGAGCACCCGAGCGGCCGGATCACCTTCGTCGACGAGGCCGGCGCCGTGCAGACCGTGACCGGCTACGTGCTCAACGACTCGATCAAGGACTGACCATGCCGCGCCTCGACCCGCTCTGGCTGCTGGCCCTCTCCGCCCTCGCGTGCGAGCGCTGCGAGGCCCCGAACCCCTACGCGACCTCGCTCGAGCTGCTGCCGCCGGTCGCCACCGACGAGGCGATCGTGTGGGGCGAGCGCGGCCGCGACGAGCTCATCTTCGTCGCGCCCGGGAAGGACGACCTCGACGTCCGGCGGGTGCCGCTCGGCGACGAGACGACGCAGATCGCCTGGACCCGGGCGACCCGCGACCGCGGCGCCGTGCTGGCGCTGACGGTCCCGGCGAGCCCGAAGGAGGAGGAGGTCGAGGAGACGCTCCACCTCGTCCCGGCCGACGGCGAGGGCGAGCCGACCACCTACTCGGTGCGCGCCCCCTTCACCGCCGCGGCGCTGAGCCCCGACCACCGACGCGCGGTGCTCTTCTTCGGCGGCGCGGACGCCTCGGAGCCGCTGCACAACGCGAACCAGATCGCGCTCGTCGACCTCGCCGGCGACCAGGCCGTCAACGCGACGCTCGCGGGCTTCGGCGGGGCGCTGCGCGCGGTCGAGTTCCCCGGCCAGGTGGTCGAGGGCGAGCCGGCGCCGGTGACGATCGGCGGGGTCCAGCGCGACATCGTCGCCTTCCTCGCGGCCAGCGAGGTCGTGCTGATGGACATGGACGACCCCGAGCTCGACCAGGTCGCCGTGCCGCTCGGCGAGGACCTCGGGTTCTCGCCCAGCGCGACGCTGCTGCGCCTCGGCGACGCCCTCTTCGCCACCCCGGCCCTCTTCGTCCGCGCGAAGGCCGGGCCCGAGGTGGCGATGCTGACGCTCCTCGACGAGCCCGGCGGCGGCGGCTTCACCGCCCAGATCAGCCTGCTCTCGGTCGGCGGCGGCGCGACCGACTTCGTCGCCGACAACTCCGAGACCACGCCCTACCTCCTCTGCGTCGACTCGCCGGGCCAGGCGCTCGTCTTCACCGACGTGCGCACCCAGGGCGGGCTCTCGATCGGGGCCGACGCCGAGGTCGAGCGCGTGTTCCTGCGCGACCACGAGGGCGGCCGTCAGGCGGTCGCGTGGGCGCGCGGGGGGACCGCGCTCGTGACCCTGGCGCTGGCGGGCCTCGAGGACAGCCTCGGCCGCAAGCCCCGCCACCTCAAGGTCGAGACCGGCGTCGACGACCTGGTGCGCCTCGGCAACGACCGCGCGCTGATCGGCTCGGGCGACCGCCTCTACGTGATCGACTTCCCGACCGAGCAGGTCACGCCGCTCTCGGCCGAGTCGGCCTACGACCCGAGCGCCTCGGCGCTGCTCGGCGAGCGCCTGATCCTCGGGACCCCCGGCCAGCCCTGGATCAGCACCGTCGACCTCCAGACCCTCGGCCCCGAGTCGATGCTCCTCGACGACACGATCGAGGCCTTCTTCTACCTCGCCGGCCCGAACAAGGTCGTCGTCACCCACGAGGATCCGGCCGGCGCCCTCACGCTCGTCGACCCAGACGACCCCTCGCGCCCGACCAGCCGGGTCCACTGGGGCTTTCTCCTGCAAGGCGCGCTCGACCGCGAGTGAGCGAGGCTCGACATGTTCTCCCTGCTCTCCCTCCTCCTCTCGCTGCAAGCCGCCCCCGAGCGCGCCCCGAGCGTCCCCCTCGAGCCCGTCCAGCCCGCGCCCCCGCCCGCGGCGCCGCCCGCTCCCTTCGGAGCGCCCCCCCCCGCCCCCCCGCGGGCGGCGCCCCCGCCGGGCCGCCCCGCGCGGCGGGGCGCGG
>CAZMML010000187.1:0-6924 GCA_964567335.1 uncultured Nannocystis sp.
TGGGTGACCGGGGTGACGCCGAGGGCGGCGAAGAGGGAGGTCGGGGTGCGGCGCTCGCCGTGGTCGAGGATCGCGGGGAGGGCGAGGGCGGCGAGGTCGGGGTTCGCGCTGATCCGCAGGGGGAGGACGATGTGGAGGAGGGCGCGGCGCAGGCCGTTCGGGTCGCCGTCGCCCGCGCGGGTGGCCCGCACGCGGAGGTCGATGTCCTCGCGGGCAGGTCCGAAGGAGAGGGTGACGACGCCGCCTGTGCCGCGGACGGGGGCGGAGATCGGGAGCGCGGGGGCGAGGGCGTCGACGAGCTCGTAGTCGACGCCCTCCTGGCTGGCGAGGACGTCGACGCGGACCGTGGCGTCGTAGGGGAGGAGGCGGGCGGCGGTGGGGGTCCGCTCGGCGCCGGGATCGAGGAGGGGGCCCTGGATCTGGGCGACGAGCCGCGGATCGACGCCCTCCTCGATGCGGACGACGCCGTGCAGCCAGGCCTCGCGGGCCTGCGGGGTGCCGTGCTCGGGGCGCTTGGTGGCGAGGATCCGGTAGGCGACGTCCTGGGTGACCGGCGGGGTGAGGAGGACGACCGTGCCCTGGTCGGCGCGCGCCGCGCTCTCGATCCGCTGGCCGAGGTGGAGGATCGGGGCGCCGTTGTCCTCGTCGCAGAGGGTGTAGACGACGTCGGGCTGGGCGTGTTCGATCTGGATCTCGGCGGGGAGGTCGGGCGGGACCATGAGCAGCGCGGGGACGGGGACGTCGCGCAGCGGGTAGGTGCGTCCGAGGCCGAGGAGGTCGACGACGCGGTCGCGGGTGTGCCGGAGCCGGAGGTGGAGCGCGGGCTCGATCGGGTCGCGCCGGAGGGTGGCGCCGCGATAGGCGCGGAGGGCGGCGCGGAAGTCGGCGAGGGCGGCGTCGAAGACGTCGAAGGTGTCGGGGGGCTGGGCGTCGAACCAGTGGAGCTGCGGTCGCAGGTGGGCGGGGGTCTCGGCGAGGATCGCGTCCTGGACCATGCGCTCGAAGTCCTCGGGGGCGCCCGGCGGAGGGGCCTCGAAGACGAAGCTGACCTGTCCCGACCAGGGGTCGGGGCCCTGGAGGCCGGCGAGGAGGGGCACGGCGGGGAGGGCGTCGTCGCCGCGCTGGTGGCGGTCCTCGGGGATCGGGCGCAGGAGGAAGTGCTCGACGAGGTGCAGGCGCGGGCGCTCGCGCAGGCCGAGGCGCAGGCGCAGGCGCAGCTCGAGGCCGGAGGGGGCGTCCTGCGGATCGAGGACGTCGCGGCCGGAGCCGCGGGCGCCGCCGAGGCGGGAGATCTGGCGCAGGAAGGCCTGACGGTCGGCGAGCAGGTCGCGGTCGCTGCGGCCGCCGATCTGGGTGTAGTCGCCGATCTGCTCGCCGAAGCGGGCGAGGAGGTGGGCGAGGAAGCGCTTGCGCCGCTCGTCGGGGTCGCGGCCGGCGCTGATCTCCTCGACGGTCCGGGCGAGCCAGGCGGGCTGCTCGGCGGGCGGGAGGGTGAGGTGGGCGCGGAGGTCGAGGTCGGGGTCGCTGACGGGCTGGGCGACGTAGGTCGGGGCGTCGGCGACGTCGGGCGAGAGGAGGACGCGGGCGTGGGCGAGCTGGGCGTGAGCGTTGGCGAGGAGCTGGTCGAAGATCAGGAGGTAGGCCTCGAGCTGGCGGGCCTGGGCGCGGCGCTCCGGAGAGGCGGAGGCGGGGAGGCCGAGGGGGCCGATCCCGTAGACGGCGGGGAAGTGGCGCTGGATGGAGCGGTAGCGGGCGAGCTGGCGGTCGCGGCCGGGAGGCGGCGGGAGGTCGGCGAGCGGCTCGCGCTCGCTGGCGCGGGCGGCCCGGCGGCGGGCCTCGAGGAGGGCCATGGCGCGGGCGAGGTCGACGGGGAGGGCGAGGCCGCCGCGGAGGAGGGTGATCTGGTGGGCGCTGGCGAGGACCGGGACGTGCTCGTCGGGGATCGGGAGGACCCAGCGCTCCTGCCGGCCGTTGCTGGCGAGGGCGAGCGAGCGGACGGCGCGGACGGCGGGGTGGTCGGTGAGGAGGTGGAGGACGTCGGAGGCGCGGATCGAACGGCGCGGAGGCGGGAGCTCGCCGAGGATCAGGCCGTGGCGGAGGGCCGGGCCGGCGAGGAGCTCGTCGAGCGGGCGGCCCTCGGCGAGGGCGTCAGCGAGGTCGGTGCGGGGGACCCGAGGGGTGAGGTGCTCCTCGACGCGGGCGAGGAGCTCGGCGAGGAGGGCGGCAGGATCGTCGGTCGGGCGGACCTCGATGCGGGCGAGGAGCGAGACCTCGAGGCGTTGCAGGTGCTGCAGCTCGAGGTCCTCGCCGAGCGGGCGCTGGGCGTGGAGGCGGGCGGCGGCGCGGGCGAGGAGGTCGTCGCGGGTGCCGTCGCTCTGGAGGGCGAGGCGGGTGAGGCCGCGGAGGGCGAGCGGGCGGGCGTCGGGCTCGCTGGGGTCAGGGACGAGGTGGAGCTCGCGGCTGCCGGCGTGGAAGAAGAGAGGGGGCTCGGCGTCGGCGGGGCGGTGCTGGACGCTCTGGACGCCCGGCTCGTCGAGGACGAGGCGGCGGAGGTCGCCCTCGGTGACGGGTTCACAGGTGAGGATCGCGGCGGGGCCGGGGCCGGCGGGGGCGCCGGCGAAGAGGTCGGGGACGCTGTGGGTGGCGCGGTAGGCGAGGTCGGTGACGGCGTAGCAGAGCTGCTCCAAGATCGTGACGCCCGGGTCGTGGGGGTTGCGATCGGTCCACCGGCCGTCGGTGAGGCGATCGAGGAGCTCCACGGCCTCGGCGCGGAGGGCGTCGTAGTCGAGCGCGGGGTGCTCGAGCGGGCCGGTCGGGAGGGTCGGTGCGAGGGTCATGGCTCAGTGGTGGGCGCGGAAGGAGAGGCCGTCGAGGCTGATCCACGCGGTGTTGCCGTAGACGATCGAGACGAGGCCGTTGGGGGCGACGTCGACGCGGCCGGTGGTGGTCGTGGTGTTGGAGATCGTGGAGAAGATGCAGCGGTTCTCGGGTCGGAAGCCGCAGGGGAGCACGAAGAGCGGCTCGCCGGGCCAGAGGTTGAGGTTGACGTTGTCCTGGCCGCGCGCGAGGAGGCCGCGGAGGTGGACGAAGCCGTGGGGATCCTTGTAGTAGCCGGGGACCTCGTACTCGTTGGTGGAGTAGCGGCCCCAGCCGCCCTGGGTGGGGGCGACGCGCCACTCGCTGTAGTCGACCGAGGTGCCGAAGCCGGGTTGAGAGAGGCCGCCGAGGGCGGTGGTGCCGGTCGGCGTGACGGTGGCGGTGACGTTCTGGTCGAGGCGCCAGTAGCCGACGAGGCCGGGCTCGTTGCCGGCGAGCGGACCGGTGCGGATCGGCTGGGTGCCCGTGAAGATGGCGACCTCGGCGATCGAGCCGTCGAAGTAGGGGTCGTTCGCCCAGGAGCTGCGGCCGATGTAGTTGACGGTCCGGGCGATGTTCTGCGGGCCGAGGATCGAGAGCGGGCTGGCGTGGACCTGGACGCCGTTGAGGTAGAAGCGGAGGCCGACGCCGGGGGTGACCGTCATGGCGACGTGGGTCCAGGTGAGCTGCGGGAGGTGGCCGGGGAAGGAGGCGGGGGCGCCCCCGGTGGTGACGGAGACGGGGGTGCGCTGGTTCCAGAGGTTGCCGGCGCTGGTGCCCTGGTACACGGCGCAGCCGAGGCTGGCGTCGCTGCCGAGGAAGAAGAGGATGTTGTCGCGCGACTGGCCGTTGCCGAGCTCGACGATCCGGGCGAACTCGCCGAGGGTGGTCGGGTAGACCCAGGCCTGGATCGTGATGCCGGTGCTGAAGTCTGCGCCGGTCCCGAAGGTCGGCAGGACGACGTGCTGCTGCTGGTTCGCGCGGAGCTGGACGCCGCCCCGGCCGGTGTAGACCCGGCCGACCAGGGGGGGGATGATGACGCCGCCAGCGGCCGTGGCGGAGCCGGTGACGACGATGTTGCCGGTGATCTGGGCGTTGCCGGTGACCTGGGCGTTGCCCTCGACATGGAGGCGGTTGGTGCCGGGGTTCGCGGCGCCGATGGCGACGTTGCCGCTGCTGTTGGCGACGAGGGTGACGGCGCCGCCGGCGCCGGGGTCGAGGTCGGTGCTGCTGTGGGCGCCGCCGCGGAGGAGGGCGAAGGCGCTGTTGTAGCGGAGGTAGGCGGCGCTGCTCTGCAGGCCGAGGCCGTTGCTGGCGCCGCCGAGGTGGATCATCTGGCGCGAGGTGCCGGTCAGGTTGAGGACGCCAGGGTCGAGGGTGAGGTTGTCGCGCACGCGGGCGTTGCCCTGGACGTCGAGGGAGGCCTGCGGGTTGGTGGTGCCGATTCCGATGGCGTTCGAGGGGACGACGAGGGCGCCGCCGGAGACGGAGAGGCCGCCGATCGCCGAGACCAGGCCGGTGACGGTGGCGGCGCCGCTGACGTGGAGGCGAGCGCTCGGGTTGGTGGTGCCGACCCCGACGTTGCCGTTGCTCACGACCAGGACCGGGACGCCGCCGACGCCCGCGGAGAGGTCGGTGTTGTCGTGGACGCCGCCCTGGTAGAGGGCGAAGTTGCGGCCGCTGCGGAGGTAGAGGGTGTTGCTCTGGACGCCGAGGCCGAAGAGGGTGCCCTGGAGGTGGACCATCTGGCGGTTCGCGCCCTGGAACTGCAGGGTGCTGCCGAAGGTCGCGGGGCCCGCGACCTGGAGGAGGTCGTTGGAGTAGATCTGCGAGGCGACGATCGGCCCCTCGAAGGCGGCGCCGCCGGCGACGACGAGGCGCTGGTAGAGGTTGGTGGTGCCGATGCCGACGTTGCCGCCGGCCTGGTCGATGAAGAGGCGGGGGACGCCGTCGGGGGCGGTGAAGCAGAGGCCGGGGAGCTTGCTGAGATCGCCCTCGGACTCGAAGTCGGCGCTGAGCGTGACGAGCCAGTCGGTGTCGCGATCGTCGGCGCCGTCGGGGTGGAGGCGGAGGAGGGTGCGGTGGTCGTCGGCGGCGGCCTGGAGGTGGATCGGCTGGCCGCCCGGGGCGCTCAGGGCGCCCGCGAGCGAGAGCCCGCCGGTGACGACGAGGCCGGCGCTGGCGGTGAGGCGCCCGCTGAGAGAGGTGACCCCGGCGCTGAGCGAGCCGGCGCTGAAGGAGCCGGTGACGCGGGCGTTGCCGGCGACGTCGAGGGGGACCTGCGGGGTGCCCGTGCCGACGCCGAGGAGGCTGGAGATGATGGCGTTGCCGCTGAGAGAGAGGCTGCTGGCGGAGAGGCCGCCGGAGACGCTGGCGTTGCCGCTGACCTGGAGGCGGGCGGAGGGGGTGGTGGTGCCGACGCCGAGGTTTCCGTTGTTGACGACGAGCACGGCGGTGCCGCCCGCGCCCGGGGCGAGCTCGGTGTCGGCGTGGGTGCCGCCCTGGTAGAGGGCGAAGTGCGTGGAGGAGCGGAGGTAGAGGGTGTTCGTCTGGACGCCGATGCCGGTGCTGACGCCCGCGAGGTTGATCATCTGGCGCAGGGGGGCGCCGAAGGCGATCGTGGAGGGGCCGGCGACGCTGAGGCCGCCCTCTGCGAGGACGCCGCCGCTCACGGTGAGGGTGCTGGTGACGCGGGCCGAGCCCTCGACGTGGAGGCGGTTGGCGCCGGGGTCATTGCCGAGGCCGAGGTTGCCGTTGATCCGGGTGAGACCCTCGACCTGGAGGCGGTTGGTGCCGGGGCTCGCGGTGCCGATGCCGACGTTGCTGGCGGGGACGAGGAGGTTGGCGCCGGCGGTGATGACGCCGGAGGTGGAGAGGGCGGCGAGGGTGGTGGTCCCGGTGACGGTGAGGTTCTGGGGGGCCTGGGCGGTGCCGACGGTGACCGCGCCGGCGGTGGAGAGGGCGGCGAGGGCGGAGGTCCCGGTGACGGTGAGGTTCTGGGGGGCCTGGGCGGTGCCGACGGTGACAGCGCCGGCGGTGGAGAGGGCGGCGAGGGTGGTGGCGCCGGAGACGGCGAGGGTCTGGGGGGCCTGGGCGGTGCCGACGGCGACGGGCCCCGAGGTGGAGAGGGCGACGAGGGCGGTGGACCCGGAGGCGGTCAGGGCGGCGAGGGCGGTGGCGCCGGAGACGCTGAGGCTGGCGAGGGCGGTGGCGCCGGTGACGGTGAGGCCGGCGCTGGCGGTGAGGAGGCCGCCTATCCGAGTGGCGCCCTCGACCTGGAGGCGGTTGGCGCCGGGGTTGTTGGTGCCGATGCCGACGCTGCCGGCGGTGACGAAGAGGTTGTTGGCGGCGGTGAGGGTCCCGGCGGCCGCGAGGCTCCCGAGGTTGGCGGCGCCGGCGACGTTGAGAGAGGCGGCGGAGAGGGCGGCGAGGGCGGCGGGGCCGGAGACGGTGAGGCCGGCGAGGGAGGTCGGGCCGGCGACGCTCAGGGGCCCGGTGAGGGTGAGGCCGGGCGAGCCGGTGACCTGAAGGCCGCCGGTGACGCGGGCGTTGCCCTCGACGTGGAGGCGGCTCGGGCCGGGGTCGTTGGTGCCGAGGCCGACGTGACCGGTGGCGAAGTCGAGGAAGAGGCGCGGGAGGCCGGTGGAGGTGGTGAGGCCGAGGCCGGGGCGCGCGGTCGCGGGGTCGGCGGGGTTCTGCGCCGGGCTGAGGCTGACGATCCAGTCGGGCTCCTGCGCGTCAGGGGCGTAGAAGCGGAGCGCGCGTCGCTGGGGGCCGGGGGCGGCGACGACGCCGAGGGGCTCGCCGGGCTGCTTGAAGACGCCGTCGTCGCGCTGGTTGAGCGGGGCGTCGATGAGGTCCTCGAAGTTGCCCTGGGTCGGGATCGCGTTCCTGACGAAGTAGGCCTTGAGCTGCTGGCGCGTCTTGGTGTTGGTCGTCATCGGGGCGCTCTACAGGGGTGAGAGATCGGGCGGTCGCTCAGAACGCGGCCTGGAAGGTGATGCCGTCGAGGGTGACGTGGTTGGTGTTGCCGCCGATCAGCACCACGTCGCCGTTGGGGACGACGTC
>CAZMML010000188.1:0-6904 GCA_964567335.1 uncultured Nannocystis sp.
CGCCCACCGTGCACGAGGCTCGCCTTGCATCCGAGCGTCCCCTCCGTCGCGGTCGACCTGGCGCGGACGATCTTCGGCGAGCTCGTCGGCTGCGGGGCGCTGCTCCTCGGCGCCGGCGAGATGGCGGCCCAAGCCGGCGCCTACCTGAAGGCCGGCGGCGTCGCCGAGATCGCCGTCGTCAACCGCGGCGAGGCCCGCGGCCAGGCCCTCGCCCAGGAGCTCGGCGGCCGCTTCGCGCCCTGGGACGCCCTCGAGGCCGAGCTCCGCCGCGCCGACATCGTCGTCACCAGCACCGGCTCTCCCCGCCCCGTCCTCGACCGCCCGCTCCTCCGCGCGGCGATGAAGGCCCGCCGCGGCAAGCCGATCTTCCTCGTCGACATCGCCGTCCCGCGCGACGTCGACCCCGAGGTCGCGCGCCTCGATCAGGTCTTCCTCTACAACATCGACGATCTGCAGGGCATCGTCCACGACAACATGCGCTCGCGCACCGCCGAGGCCGAGCGCGCGGGGGCGCTGGTCGACGAGGAGGTCGCGCAGTTCGTCGCGTGGCAGCGCGCCCGAGCGATCGGCCCGCTGCTCAAGGCGCTCCAAACCCACGCGCGAGGGATCGCCGAGGGGGAGCTCGCCCGCGTCCGCGGCAAGCTCCAGGGCCTCTCGCCCGAGCAGCAGCGGGCCGTCGAGGCGCTCGCCCACGGGATCACGCAGAAGCTCCTGCACGCGCCGATGACCGCCTTGCGAGCGGCCGCCAGCGCGGAGGACGGCGAGGCTGACCTCGCGGGCGCGCTCCGCACGCTCTTCGGGTTGACAGAGGCGGAGGCACCGCCGACGCCCGTGCGCGCCGCCGTAGCCGACGCCGAGCCGACCTCTTGACCGGCGTCGGCTAGCCGCCGCCCATGAAGCGCAGGGCGAACTCTCGCAGGCGCAGGACCGACGGGATCCCGTCGGTGCTCTGGAAGGTCAGGGTCTCCGAGAACTTCACGTTCTCCGCGCTCTTGTAGGCGACGTAGGCGCGGCCCGCGGGGCTGCCGAGGAGCAGGTTGATCTTCGTCTCGAACTCGCCCTGGACGGCCGCGATCTCGGCGGCGCCCTCCGCGATGAGGCGCTGCGAGATTCCGTCCGACTCGGCGTTGACCCGCTGCTTGTACTCCAGCGTCTCGGCCTCGATGTTCTTGATCCCGAGCAGGTACCCCTCGGTGAGCTTGTCCGCATCGGCGATGTCGAGGATCCGCGCCGCCTCGGCGCGCAGCGCCACGCGCTGCTCGTCGCTCAGCGCGCGGAGGGCCCGCCGCGCTGACCCCGGGGTGCTGTCGCCCTTGGTGTCGACGAAGCCGACCTGGTACGCGCGCTCGAGGTCCGCCTGCCGCTTGATCCAGTCCTGCTGCAGCGAGTTCGACAGCGCGTTGGTCTGCAGCTCGTAGTTGTCGAGCTCCTGCTGCTGCTTGGCGACCTTCTCCCGCGCCCCGTCGAGCAGCTTGTTCTGCTCGTTGAGCTGGATCTGCTGGAGCTGCTTCTCGTACTCGTCGCGGAAGGTCACCGCGCGCACGAGCACCGCCTGCGCCTCGAGGTGGAGCGGCTCGAGCTTGCGGTTGAGCTCCGCGAGGGTCTCGCCCGCCACCTTGAGGCGGATGTCGGCGTGGTAGAAGTCCGAGCTGGCGAGGTTCGCCAGCCCCTCGCGCAGCACGCTCACGGTGGTGTCCTGCGCGAGCCGCTGGAACCGGTAGAGCCCGCCGCCGCTCTCGAGGTGGTTGCCGGCCTTCATGATCATGTGCGCCTCGCCCGGGCGGATCCGGTAGGGGACCGTCACGTCGACGAAGACGTTGTTGTTGTCACGGGTGCGGATCTGCAGCCCCTGACCCTCCTCCGTCCCGTAGTCGAGGAAGAGGTAGCGGCTCGGCAGGAGCGTCAGCGCGTGGATCCCGGAGACGTTCAGGTGCCACCCCGGATCGAGGTCCGCCTCGAGCACGCCGGACATGTTGCTCGTGCGGACGCCGATCGTCCCGAGCGGCACCGTCGAGATGAAGCAGGTCGGCGCGACCCAGAGGAAGAGCAGCGAGAAGAGCAAGAGCTGGCTGATTCGAACGATTCCCTTCACGGCGCGCCTCCGATCTTCTCCACTTCGACCCGGGACGGGTTCGCGTCGTTGGCCCACGGCTCGATCGCGATCGTCACCCCCCGCAGCCGCTCCCCGAGGCGCTCCATGACGCGCTCGACCGGCTGGGAGCGGAACGCGTCGATCTCCGCCTTGCGAGCGCGGTAGCTCGCCTCGAGCTGCCCGCGCAGCTCGGCCGCCTGCTGCTTGGCCGCGCTGAGCGACGCCTGCCCCTCGGCGACCTGCGAGATCTTGTAGGTGTCGGACTCGCGGGTGGTGTTCGCCTGCTCCGCGATCGCCGTCGCCAGCGCCGACTCGAGATCGGTGCGCTTCTCCTGGATCAGCCGGTTCTGGTCGCGGTTGACCTCGGCGAGCTTGCGCTCGCGGGTGGTCTGCGCGGCGGCCAGGTTGCTCTTGATCACCTCGAGCTGGTTGCCGAGCTTGTTGCGCTCCTCGATCAGCTTCTCGTAGTCGTCGTTGAACTGGGGCCGGGGGGTCACGATCTGCGTGACGACCACCCCGTGCGGCCCGAGCAGCTCGTTGAGGCGGGACTTCGCGCGCTCGGTCGCCTCCCCGAACTTGGTCGGGTTCGAGACCGAGATCGTCGACTCACGCCCGAACTCGTCGCGGAGGATCGAGCGCGCGTAGGGCCGCATCCACTTGAGGTACCCGCGCTCCTCGCCCGCGTCTCGGATCACCGTCTGCGCCTCGTTGCCGAGGATCTGGAAGATGATGGTCGTGTCCGAGAAGTGGAAGTTCGAGCCGTCGCTCGCGCGGACCGTCAGCTCGCCGACGGTGAGGTCGTCGACCATCTTCGTCCCCCGCATCGAGAAGGTCTGCGGGCTCGCCTCGAGCACGTATACGCTGTGGATCCCGAAGGGGAGGCGGGTGATCCACCCCGGCTGCGTCACCGTCAGCGAGCCGCCAGTGACGTTGTTGATCCGGACCGCGACCTGCCCGGGCTCGATCGCCGTGAACGAGGTCGTCATCACCACGAGCACCGCGACCGCGGCCCCCGCGAGCGAGAGCCACCCGATGAGCCCCGGGCCCTCGCCTCCCCCGCCCGTGATCGTCCTCAGCTTCCCCTGGATATCCCCGAGCAAGTCCGCGCTGCCACCGCCCCCGCGGCCCGTCTTTCGCTGCTGCGCCATGCGGGCATCGTACACCAGCGGCTGGCGGCGACACAGCGGGACGCTACGTGTCCGCCGGGGCGCCCTGGGGCTCCGGGACCGCAGCGGGCTCAGCTCCGCCCCGCGCCGGCGGATCCGGGTCGACGAAGGACGCCAGCCATCCCGCGATTTGATTGTCCCCGGACGCCAGCGCGCGCACCTGGACGACGCGCCGCCCGTCGCTCGCCTTGATGTCAGCCGCGAGCTCCTCGGCGCGGACGAATTTTCGGGTCATCAACACAGACGCGGCCATCCGCACGCGCGGGGTCAGCCGGTCGAGCTCCGCCTCGTCCCCCTCGCTCAGGGTCGACGCCACCACCTCGCCGTCGATCCCGATCAGCGCCGCTGGCAGCGGCCACTGCTTCATCAACCCGACGAGCACGCGGCGCTGCTCGAGCAAGCGCCCGAGCATCAGCGACTCGAGCTCCTGCTGGCGGTCGAGCGCCTCGTTGAGCTGGCGCGCGACCTGGCCGAGCTCGTCCTTGTTGGCGTCGCGGACGCGGCGACGGCGATCACCGCCGGCGATCGCCTCCGTCACCTGCCCGACCTCCGAGAGGCGCCCGAGCACGTCCCGCTGCAGGCTGCGCGAGAGCGGCCCGAGCGAGAGCAGCGCGACCGTGACGAGCACGCCGAGGAGCACCGCCGCCTCGATCGCCGAGCGCGACGCCTCGCTGTTCGCGTCGCCGAGCGCCGCTTTCTTCGCGTCGAGGTAGCTCTGCACGTCGCGCTTGAGCTCCTCGAAGACGCGGTAGGTGGTCTCGCGGTAGGCGGCGTAGACGTCGCCCGAGGCCCCGCGGAGGAGCTCCTCGCGGGCGGTGCGGTAGGCGACGTAGTCCTCCTGCAGGTTCGTCAGCATGTGCGTCTCGTCGGGGCTGCCGGCGTTCTCGAAGGCCTTCGCTACCGCGCGCTCGAACTCCTCCTCCGCCACCCCCATCGCGGTCGGCTCGCCGCGGTTGATCAGGCCGATCAGCGTCGCGCTGTCCTGGCGTTCGACCTGCTCCATCATCTGGATCGCCAGCCCTAGCCCGACGAGGTTCTTCTCCACGACCACCTGGATGTCGCGCGCGACCCGCTGGGAGTTGAAGGCCGCCGTGCCGACGCTGAGCAGGAGCAGCGCGATCAGGTAGCCGTAGCCGAGGAGGAGGCGGGTGCGCAGGGTCATGACGTGCTCCTGCTAGGCCAAGCTGACGAGGCGGCGCACCGAGGTCGGCGGCCCGACGAGGATCAGCCGGTCCTCGCGGGCGATCCGCTCCTCGGGCGCGATCTGCGGCATGACGTGAGAGCCGCGCCGCAGCGCCAGCACGGTCACCCCGTAGCGCCGGTGGATGTCGAGCTCGGCCATCGACTTGTGGATGAATTGCTCCGGCGCGACGACCTCGAGGAGATTGGTCGACTCGTCGAGCGCGATCTGCTCGCGGATCGTCGGGTGCGCGAGGTTGCGGGCGAGGCGCTGCCCCATCAGCAGCTCCGGGTTGACGACCTCGTGGGCGCCGACCGCCAGGAGCACGCGCGAGTGGAGCTCGTTCGCCGCCCGGCTGATGATCCGCGGGATCCCGCGCTGGCGCAGCAGCGCGGTCGTCAAGATCGAGGTCTCGCGCGCACGCGCCCCCATCGCCACGACGACGCACGACATCCGGTCGAGCCCGAGCTCGTCGAGCGCCCGCTCGTCGGTCGCGTCCGCCACCGCCACCGCGTCGACGTCCGCCTCGACGAGCTGCGCGCGCTCCTGCAGCTGGTCGATCGCCAGCACCGCCGCCCCCTCGCGCACCAGGCTGAGGGCGACCGCGCGGCCGAACTGGCCGAGGCCGATCACTGCGAACTCTCCGCTCATAAGGGCATCTCTCCGGGGCCTCAGCCGACCATGATCTTGGCTTCGGGGTAGTTCACGTGCCCGCCGCGCGGCGTGCCGAGGGCCAACGCGAGCGAGGTCGGTCCGACGCGGCCGATGAACATCGTGACGATGATGAGCCACTTGCCGAGCGCGTTCAATTCCGCGGTCGCCCCGATCGAGAGCCCGACGGTCGCCAGCGCGCTGATGACCTCGAAGGCGGCCCGCTCGAAGGCCATCGAGTGGCTCGCCAGCAGGACGAAGGTCACGAGGACCGCCACCAGCGTCGCCAGGGTCATGATGGTGGCCGCCCGGTAGACCACGTCGTGGGGGATCGTCCGCCGCAGCAGCTGCGCACGCGCCTTGTTGCGGATCAGCGCCGGGATCGCCGCCAGGACCACCGCGAGGGTCGTCGTCTTGATCCCCCCGCCCGTGCTCCCCGGCGAAGCGCCGATGAACATCCACACGATCATCATGAGGATCGTCGAACGCTCCAGCGCCGTGAAGTCGACCGAGTTGAAGCCCGCCGTCCGCAGCGACACGCTCTGAAAGAGGGCGTTCGACAGCTTGTCGACGATCCCGAGGCCCTGCAGCGAGGCGTCCCACTCGGCGATCGCGAAGAGCAGCGTGCCGACGACGACGAGGCCCAGCGAGGCGAGGAGCACGACCCGCGCCTGCAGCGGCAGGCGGCGCTGCGCCCCGCGTGCGCGCAGCCAGAGCGCCAGCAGCACCGGGAACCCGAGGCCGCCGAGGGTGATGAGTCCGCCGTGGATCGCCTGCATCAGCGCGTCGCGCTTGAACTGGATCAGGCTGTCGCTCCACAGCGCGAAGCCGGCGTTGCAGAAGGCCGAGATCGAGTGGAAGACCCCGCGCCACAGCGCGTCGAGCGGCGCGATCCCGTAGCCGTAGTGGAAGGCCAGCGCCAGCGCCACGGCACCGGCCGCCTCGATCATCAGCGTCGCCACGACGATGAAGCGGGTCAGCTCGTACGCGGACCCGGGGCTGGCGAGGTCGAGCACCTCCTCGAGCGCCTGCTCGCCTCGCAGCGCCAGGCGCCCGCCGAGCAGCACGGCCGCGAAGGTCGAGAGCACCATGATCCCGAGGCCGCCGAGCTGGATCAGCAGCAAGATCACCGCGTGGCCGAAGCTCGAGAAGGCGACCGGCGTGTCGAGGACGATCAGCCCGGTCACGCAGGTCGCGCTCATCGAGGTGAAGAGCGCGTCGATGAACGCGATCGACCCCCCCCCCGCGGCCGCCGCCGGGAAGGTCAGGACCAGCGCCCCCGCGAAGGCCAGCCCGGCGAAGGTCGAGAGGATCAGCAGCGCCGGCCGGTTGTAGAAGCTCTGCAGCAGGTCGGCGAAGATCGGGCCGCGGCCCACCATCACCGCGAGCACCCCCGCCTCGATCGTCCAGAGGAACGCGAGCAGCGGACCGAACCCGGTGAGCGCGCCCGGCAGCCCGAACACCACGATCGCGGCGAAGGCGATCAGGTAGCGCCGTCGCTGGCGCAGCAGCATGGCGATGAAGGGCGAGACCGCCGCGAGCGTCCCGACCGCGACCACCAGCGCGATCACCTGCGGGATCAGCGGCGCGTGGATCTCCGAGCCGAACACCGCCACCCCGGCGAGCAGCGACGCGAGCAGCAGGTGCTGCGCCGAGGACCCGAAGCGCTGCAGCCAGACCCCCGCGGGGCCGCCCTGCTCGCCCCCCCGACGGCCGCGGGGGTTGCGGCTGCTGAGCGAGAAGAGCTGGTCGCCGATCAGCGCCAGGTTCCACAGCGTCAGGAAGCCGGCGATCTGGACGTCGTAGCTCAGCACC
>CAZMML010000189.1:0-6903 GCA_964567335.1 uncultured Nannocystis sp.
CGTCCATCCCCTCGATCCCGCGCGCGCGCGTCGCCGCCCGCGCGGGCGGGAGCTCGCTCCCCGGCCCCTGCACCGCGACCTGCCGCGGCGCGGGCGCCTCCGCGGGCGGGCGCTCGCGCGGCGTCACGACCGGCGGCGGCGCGGGCGGAGCCACCAGGGGCGTCACCGGCGCCGACGTCCCCCCGCCCCCGCGACACGCGACGAGGAGCGCCAGGGCGACGAGCGGCCGATGCCTTCGGGGCACGCGCCGCACTCTAGCGCGCCCCGCCCCCGGCTCAGCCCCGACGCGCAGGCGCCCAAGCCTCACGAATCCGCCTCCCTGTTCGTCCACTCGCCAGGCGAGAGCCAGGCGAGAGGGCGGATCTCCACGGCAGCATGACCGAGGCGCGGGAGCGCGCTGCACCTGCCGCCGCGGCGCCGTCAGTACCACCACCTCTTGCCGTCGAACACGTCGCGGTGCCGCTCGATCGCGGACGCCTGCTGTTCCTGCTCATCGAGGATGCTGGTCTCCTTCAGGGCCTCGGCCAAGTAGCTGCGCTCGATGGGCGTGAGCTCCGGGTGCCAGATGTCGAAGAGCAGGATGAAGCGCGTCCTGTCCGAGCGGTTCCAGGCCTCGTGCGGCAGGCTATCGTTGAATACCAGCAGCTCGCCGCGCCGCCACTCCCTCGTCTCATCGAGGACCCGCAGGCCGCAGCCGCCCTGAGGCACGATCAGCCCGAGATGGACGGTGAGGATCGTGTTCGTCGGCCCGCAGTGCCGCTCGAGGTGCGCCCCCGGCTGGAGCGCCGAGAAGTACGCCTGCAACGCGAGGCCGCCGGGGACGCCCCGCAGGAGCTCGGTGGTACGCGGGCAGAGACGCTGGTTGCGCGAGCAGTCCGACCCAAGCCAGTGGAAGTAGAAGACGTTCCAGCCGAACGCGCCGCTGGTCTGTGTGAAGCCGCCCTCTCCTTCATCGAAGGGCTGGAACCCCCGCTGTTGGTCGAGCAGCCCGCGCAGCTCCGCGAGGATCTCGTCCGTCCCTTCACGGAGCCGCACGAGCCCGGGGTGCGCCGCCTCCAGCGCGGCAACGTCGCTCCACGGCTCTGCCGAGAGGCCCGGGACAAACAGCCCGCGTGGACGCTGGCTCGGGTGCGCCACCACGTCGAACTTCCGGCCGCTGGACTCGGCGTCGAGCGCGGCCTGGATCCGCGCGAGCGGCTCCTTGCCGTGCCGCTGGACCGCCCGCTCCAGCACCGCGGACAGGAGGGCTAGCTCCCTCGGAGCGAGCATCCCTGGACGGTCGTTCTGAGGCTGCCCAGATCCTTGCATGAGACGCGGCGTGGAGAGACGGGTTGGGTGGGGAGAGCTCGAGGGCGTCGACGGAGGAGCGGCGGGGTCCCCAACATCGCACGATCGGAGGCTCGAAGGCGACCGTCACTGGGTGACGAACGGCACCCTCCCCTGGAAACCGGGAGCACGCGCCCAGGACGAGCGTCCCAGGGCCGCGACGCGATGTTGCCGGCCCGAGCGTGGGCTTCCCGCGTGCTGCGGAGGTCGGCACCGAAACCCTTGAAGTGCGAGCACGCCGCAGACTGCCAGGCTGGCGCTGACCTGCGTCAACCAGCCAAGTGGCTCTACTGGATGCTGGTGCACCCGTCCGCGATGTCGCTGCTCCGTCGTTTGCGAGCAATTCGCCGGCTGGGAGTGCATTCCGCTCACCCGCGACGTCCCCGGCCCCGAGCCCGAGAATGTCGACTGCTGCGATTAGCACGAGCTCTTTGAGGCGGGGCTGGCGTCGTCGCGGAGCATCGTGGGATTGCGCCGGACAGGGCTGCCGTGATGAGCACGGACCAGGAGATCGGCCCCTGTTCCGTGCCCTCGCCGATTTCGTCCGTGTCGGCGGGTGGCCCGCGGCGCGCGCGGGCCACCCGCGGCCGCCGCGCCTACGGGAACGCGCAGAAGTTCCCGCCCTGCGCGCCGACGGGCGGGATCGCGATCGTCGCCTTGTCGATGTCGATCGAGAGCAGGTACGCGACGAGCTTGTCGATGTCGCCGTTCTGGGCCAGGAAGTTGGCGTTCTTGGTCAGCGCCTTCCAGTGCGGGCCGAAGGGCGAGCTGAAGCTCTCCTCGAGCGTGCGCGCGTTGCCGGCGTGGAAGAAGGGGCCGCCGACGCTGAGGCCGAGCAGCGAGGGCGGGTTGTAGCCCTTGCCGTCGGTCGCGTTGCCCTGCGCGGCGGTCATCATGTCCTGGCGCAGCTCGGCGACCCCGACCTCGGCGGGGGCGACCCCGAAGGTGCCGACCGGGCGGACGATGCACATGAGCTGGTCGTTCGGCGCGCCGCCGAAGCGCATCACCTGGTTGGCCATGGTCGTCGCCGGCAGCAGCGCCATCGGGAAGCCGGCCCCGATCAGCGCCGCCGCGTTCCACGTCTTGGTCAGGAGCGCCTGGTTGTTGGGCCCGCTGGGCGTGTAGAAGTTCCGCGAGATCGTCCACTTCGGACCGCTGTGGCAGCCCTGGCACACCCCCCCCTGCGCGAGATCCTTGAAGAGCGTCTCGCCGGCGGAGACCATCGCCGGATCGAGGCCGGTCGGCGCGCGCGGCGGGCGGATCGCCTGCACGTACGCGACGATGTCGTTCCACTCCTTGAGCACGCTGGTGTTGTTGGTGACGTCGAGCGCGGAGCCGTTGAGGCCGGACGCGCCGGCCGGCGGGAAGGCCATCACGCTGGTGAGGTCGATCCGGTCGGCGTTCTTGGGCTCCATGTTCGCGTCGGCGAAGGACACCAGCGCCCCGACGCCGCCGGAGGTGCCGCGGGTGTTGCCCTCGAAGTCCGCGATCTCGTCGAACACGGCGGTCCAGTTGAAGATCCGGCGGTCGGCCGGGTCGCCCTTGGCGTAGCTGGCGTCGAGGCTGGTCGACTGCCGCGGGCCCCGCCCGAAGTACCAGGTCACGTTGTCGGTCAGGCCGTCGACGTGGCATGCCTGGCACGAGCCCCAGGCCTGCCCGTTGAGCGACCAGCGCGTCAGCCCGGTGTTGAAGAAGTGCTTGCCGCGCAGGATCGCCTGCGCCGCGGCGTTCATCGGCAGCGGGCTCGACTGGGCGACCCGCGCGTCGTTGGCGTCGCTGCCCGCGACGATCTGCTTGGCGAAGTCGAGCGCCGACACGTTCATCGTCACGTCGTTGTTGACGAACGCGAAGGGCTGGCTGTTCGCGACCGCGATCCCGATCGGGTTCTGGCCCTTCTGCGGCGTCATCTTGAGCGCCGCGGGCGAGAGGTCGATGAAGTCCGGCGCCATCGCGTTGCCGACCGACTGCAGCGCGCCGGTGTTCTGGTTGAAGACGATCCGGAACACCGCGTCGGCGCCGTTGGCCGCGAGGTAGGCCACCCCGCTGGCCGGGAGGAAGCCGACGTCGTTCGGGATGTGCGGGAAGCGCCGGGCGCTGGTGTCCGGGGTCGCCTTCATCGTGTACTGGGCGTTCCAGTTCTTCGTCAGGTTCGAGGTCCCCGCCGGCACCGCCGCGTCGGTCATGGTGTTGATGACCGACACCATCGGGTGGGTGTTGTTCTTGAAGCCGATCGGCCCCTCGGGCGAGGCGCAGGTCGAGGTCACGTAGGCGAAGTTCCCGTCGATCGTGACCGACTGGACCTGGTTGGGGTAGCAGCCGGTCACGCCCATGTTGGCGTCGGGGAAGCCGGTGTCGGTGATCGGCGGCAGCTCGATCAGCTTCACCGCGTCGTCGGCGACGCTCACGCTGTAGACGATGCCCTCGTGGTTCACGTCGGCGTTCGAGCCGTTGCCCATCTCGGGGGCGATCCGCTGCGCGAAGTACTCGGTGACGTAGACCTTCTCGTCGTCGTCGCTCCCGTCCTTGTTGCCGGTGATGGCGATCGCCCGCGGGTGCGCCAGCGCGACGCGCGGGTTGACGGCGCCGAGGAACTTCTTCGGGTGGGCGACCAGCGGGGCGTTGAGGTCGACGGTGCCGGTCTGCGTCATGGTCGCGGGGTCGATCACCGAGAGGGTGCCGTCGACCCAGTTGGCGACGTAGAGCTTGGTGCTGTTCGGGGTCAGGGCCAGGCTGGTCGGCTCCGATCCGACCGCGACCTCGGCGCCGAGCTCCGGCACGCCGTTGACGTTCTTGATCTCGACGACCTTCTGGTCGTCGCGCAGGACGACGTAGGCGTTGATGCCGCACTTGTCGAGCGCGACCTGCCAGGGCTCGCTGCCGACCGGGATCTCGTCGGCCATGTTGATGTCCTGGACGACGCTGAGCTGCGGCAGGCCGTCGCCGTAGTCGATCGCCATCACCGTCACGGTGCCGTTCTCGCGGTTGGCGACCACGAGGCGCGAGTCGTCGGGGCTGATGGCGATCGCCGAGCCCCGAGTCGGCCCGCCGTCGCTGCAGGTCACCACCTCGCAGGCGCTGGTGCAGCCGTCGAGGTCGACGGCGTTGCCGTCGTCGCAGGCCTCCACGCCCATCTGGACCACGCCGTCGCCGCAGACCGCCGTCGTGCACGCGTTGGTGCAGTCGTCGCCGTCCTCGGCGTTCGCGTCGTCGCACTCCTCCGTGCCCATGAAGACGATCCCGTCGCCGCACGCCGCGTTCTTGCACGTGGCGGTGCACTCGTCGGTGCTGATCAGGTTGCCGTCGTCACACTCCTCGCCGGGGTCGACCATCCCGTCGCCGCACTTGGTGGACACGCCGGTGCTCATCGAGGTCGAGCCCGTGCCCGTGGTGACGTCGGTCGTCGGATCGGTGCTGCTGCTGTCGGTCGTCGGGGCGACGGTCGTCCCCGTGGACGGATCACCTGAGGTCGTCGGGAGCGTGGTGGTAGTGGTGGTGGTCGTCGTCGAACCAGAGCTCGAACCTGTGTCGGCCGTGGTGCTCGTCGCCATCATGGTGTCGTCCGCACACCCGACGAGCCCGCCGCACAGGACCGAGCACACCAAACCCCGAGATGTCCGTCTTGAAAGGAGCATGTCCTACAGCGTCTCCCGGTCCCCCAGGTGCGTCAAATTTGCGTGCTGGGGGCGCGAGAACGCCGGCGGCCCCCGGTCCGACACCTCCTTGGCGGCGGACCGGCCGGGACTTGACCGCCGCACCGACCGGCCACACGGCCGCTCGGTGTGCTCCTGCGCGACGCACGGAGCACCGTGCCGCTCCAGATGGCCGTCGTGGCTTGACGCGCAGCGCGCCGGCCTCGCATACCGCCGCGAGACTCCGCACGCGACTGCGCTCCGCGGCGCGAGTCAGGTCGGCAGCAGATCCGCGACCGGCGGACGCGGCTCGTCCGCTGGCGCCACGAGCAGACCCTCGCTCGCGCCTTTCGGCGCGACCCGCACCGGCAGGAGCTCGTCTTCCCCCGGAGGCAACGCCGGCGACGCAGGCTCCTCCGGCGCCGCCCTGGGCTCCGCCGGGTCCAGCACCCCCGGCAGGTTCGGCGGCGGAGCAGCCGCTGGGGGGTCTCGCCGCGGGGCCGGCGTCGGCCGCACGCGCGTACGCTGCGGGGCCTGCTTCCGCGCGGTCGGCGTGCAGGGTGAGGACGGCCCGCTCGTCGCCGCCTCCACGCGCGCGGGCGAGGGTACGGGCGCAATCGGCTGCGGCGCCGCCTCCGCGCGCACGGGCGAGGATGCGGGCACGCTCGGCAGCGGCGCCTCCTCCGCCGCGGGCTGCGCCTCCACCTCCGCCGCGCTCACCGACGCGACCTCCCTCGCCGCAGTCGGAGCGCCTGGCACCACCGTCGGACGCGCCGCGAGGCCCGCCGCGTGGGTCCCGACGAGCAGCGCGATCACGAAGAGCGCCCACGCGACCGGTCCGACGCGGCTCCGCCGCGCGCCCCCCGGCCGCGACATCACCAGCGAGACCTGGCCGAAAGGCCGGGTCGTCCTGGGCTCGCCCCAGCGCGCCGACGAGCTCGCGGTCGCCGAGGTCCGCGGGCTCTCCGCCAGCGCCGCCGCCGCCGCCAACGACGCCGCCGAGCTCCCGGGATCGCAGGTTGCCACCAGCGCCGCCGCCTCCTCGCGCGCCTCCTCCGCGCTGCCGATCGGCGCGTCTGGGTGCTCGCCCGCCAGCCGCGCGGCCAGGCGGAAGTACCCCGCCGGCAGCGACGCGCCGCGAAGCCCCCGGGCCAGACCCAGCAAGATTGCGCCGAGCGCCGCCAGATCGGCCGCGACCAGCGGCTCCTCCTG
Source organism: uncultured Nannocystis sp. (assembly GCA_964567335.1). GTDB lineage: Bacteria > Myxococcota_A > Polyangia > Nannocystales > Nannocystaceae > Nannocystis. The sequence continues at coordinate 6,168 of CAZMML010000189.1, forward strand.
CGCGCGCGCGCCAGGCCGGATCGCTCGCCCGCCTTCGAACCCGCCGAGCACGATCCGCGGCGCCTCGCCCGCCTCGGCCACCAGCACCAGATCGCCGGGTCCGAGGTCTCCGTGCGCGAGACCGGCGCTGTGCAGCGCCGAGAGCCCCGCCGCGCCCTGCGCCGCGACCGTGAGGCACATCGAGGCGCAGGGCCCGTGCCGCACCTGATAGCTGGCCAGATCGCGACCGACGACCCGCGGGTGGATCAAGAAGGGCCGCTCCTCCGCCTCCTCGGTCCACCCCGCGTCGAGCACGGCGAGCAGGTTCGGGTGACGCACCCCGCCCAGCACCCGCGCGGCGCTGCCGAACGACGCCGCGAGCCCGGGGCGCGCCCTCAGGGCCCCGCGGCGGGCGACCCGCGCCGTGTAGCTCCGCTCCCCGCGACGGACGCTGTACACCTCGCAGCGGGCCTCCGTCTCGCGGAGGTGGACCACTTCGAATTCCCCGAGCCGAGCGCCCTCCGCGAGCGCGGCCGCCCCCGCCGCGCGCGTGAGCGCCGGGATGATCCAGCCCGCCGGCCCCGCGGACCGACGAGACGACGAAAGAACTGGACTGAGTACCGCCGACATCGCGGAGCCTCCCCCTCCCCAAGGGAGTGCAGCGCCCCGCCCCGACCGATCACCGCGGGACCGTCCAGGTCGCGGGGGCGAGCTCCGCCCCGCGCGCCCCCGCCCGGCCGCCGTCGGGGGGGGGCAA
>CAZMML010000190.1:0-246 GCA_964567335.1 uncultured Nannocystis sp.
TGGCCGTGATGGACATCGACCGCGACGGGACCCTCGAGGTCGTCACCCACGGGGACGACTACACCCGCCGCCAGAGCCTCGCCGCCGGCCCGAACGCCGCGATCTTCACGGACTCCCTGACGATCCCCTTCCTCGGCTGCCCCTGCTGAGACTCCTACCGTGCGAGCGGGGCGCCGCGATGGGGGGTCGATCGACCGCTCGACGGTCGCCGCGGCGTCACGGGGTCGGCGCGAGCTAGCGGCGGAC
>CAZMML010000190.1:256-3453 GCA_964567335.1 uncultured Nannocystis sp.
GCGGTTGTAGGCGATGCCGCCGCCGGTGCCGCCGAGGGTGAAGGACGGGCGGATGATCGCCGGCAGGCCGATGATGTCGAGCGCCCTCAGGGCGTCGACGAGGGAATGGGCGAGCTCGGAGCGCGGCGTCACGGGGTCGGCGCGAGCTAGCGGCGGACGACGAAGCTCGCGGGGAGGGTCGGGTCGGCGGTCTCCCACGCGTACTCGACCGATTCGACGCGCGCCGCCGGAGGCCCGCGGCGGCACCAGTCGAGGAGCGCCTCGAGGCGAGCGCGGGAGCCCTGCGCGCGGAGCTCGACGCGGCCGTCCTCGAGGTTGCGGACCCAGCCGCGCAGGCCGAGCGCCTGCGCCTGCTCCTGGGTGCTCGCGCGGTAGTAGACGCCCTGCACGCGCCCGGTGACGCGCGCGAGGAGTTGCGCGACCGGAATCTCCTGTCCCATGGGACCTGGCCCTCAGGCCTCCGGGGCGCCGTCGGCGATCCAGGCCTCGATCGAGTCGAGCTGGGACTGGCTGAGCGCCGGGCCGAGCGGCATCGGGTCGGGGCCGCCGCCGGGGACCGTGTTGAACTGGTTGGTCAGCTTCAGCCAGAGGTAGCTGGCCATCGGGTCGCCGGGCTCGACGCGGTTGGTCGTCGTCGCCTGGTTCGCCTTGACGCTGACGATGTTCATGTACGACTTGCCGGCCGTGAGCTCCATGTTGCCGTTGGCGATCGGGTTCGGCGCCGCGAGGTGACACGAGCAGTGGTTGTCGAAGATCGTCTGGACCGCGGCGAAGGACGCGTCCACCGGGCCGGTGCTGCCCGAGCTGCCGGTCGGATCGCCGGTCGTCGAGCCGCCGCTGCTCCCGCCGCCCTCGAACTCCGCGCCGGCGATCCACGCGAGGATCGTCTGGTTGTTGGGGTTGAGGAAGTCGGCGTCGAGCGGCATCCGACCGCCGGTGCGGGTCGCGCCCAGCTCGGCGAGGACCGCGTCGGGGAGCATCTTGACGGCGATGTACGAGTTGGCGGTGTCGCCGAGGGTCACCAGCGGACCGCCGCTGCCCTGCGCGGTGAGGATGCCGTCGAGCGACTTGCCCGCGAGCGGCGGCGAGGTCGCCCCCTCGGCGTGGCAGCCGCCCTTCCCGCAGGTCTCCTCGAAGGCCGTGCGCACGGCCGGGGGGATCGCGCCGCCGCCCGAGCCGGAGTCCGTGATCTCCTCGAGCTGGTTGCACCCGACCTGGGTGACAAGCGCGAGGCTGAAAAGGGGAGTAAGTCGGAGGGACATGGCTAGAGGCTCCACTTGCGGCTCAGGTTGAAGCCGAAGAAGAAGTTGCCCCGATCGGAGAAGGGGTTCTTGGTCTGTCCGCCCGGGGCGTAAAGAGAGCTGTGGATCTCGCGGGTGTTGGTGATGAAGATCTGGAAGAAGTGCAGGCCGGTGCGGACCGAGCCGCCGATCGCCCACGAGCCGATGTTGCTGCCGTTGGGGTCCGCGTTGCCGCCGCGGTAGAAGAAGACGTCCGTCGGGATCGGCAGGTGATACTCGAGGTCGATGCCCCACCGCTTCTTCGCGCCGAGCCACACGGTCGAGGCGATCCCGACGCCGAGCGTTCCGCGCTTGTCGCGGACCTTCACCGGGCCCTTGCCGTCGCCCTCGAGGTCGACCGTCACGTTGGCCGCGTGGTTGGTGCGCATGTGGTAGCCGATCACGAGCTGCGTGCTCCAGCGCTCGAACCACAGGCGGCTCAGGAGGAGCTGGAAGTTGCCGGACCACGGGTTCGCCGTGTTGCTCGGGAAGTCGCGCAGGTACTCGACCGACGCGTAGCCGCCGAAGCTGACCGGGTAGCCGGCCTCCTGCCGCACCGGCACGTACTTGGTGCCGAGCTCGTAGCCCTTGCGCGAGTTGGTGCGCCGCAGCAGCACGTCCCACCCGTCGAGGATCCCGTAGGCGAAGCCGTAGGAGATGTTCGCGCCGGCGTCGAGGCCGAAGGCGCCGCGCTCGGCGCCGACCTGGCCGAAGCGGTGGTCGATGCGGAACTCGAAGGTCCGCCGGCCGAGTGTCGACGTGGTCGGCAGGTTCATCTGGAACACGCCGTGGAAGGGCGGCTTGCCCTTCTCCTTCTTGGGCTCCTCGGGATCTGGCGGGGGCGCCGTGTCCACGGGCGGCGGCTCGACCGCAGGGCCCGAGTCAGGCGGCTTGTCCCCGCCGCCCGCGGCCGCCGCGGCCGCCGCCTTCGCCTTCTCGTCCTCGCCGAGCGCGACGATCCAGTCGCGGATCGTGTTCATCTCGGCGGCGACGAGGGGATCGTCGCCCATCGGCATCTGCTCGCCCTTGATCCCCTTGCCGTTCAGCTTGGCGACCAGGTAGCTGCCCTCGACGTCGCCCGCGACCACGAAGGTCTTGCCGGTCTCCTTCGACTTGCCCGTGGTCAGGTGACCAAGCGAGCCGGCGAGGACGACCTCCTCGCCGCCCGCGTCGTGACAGGCGGTGCACTTCTCGTCGAAGATCTTGCGGACCTTCGGCTCGATCTCGGGGGCGCGCAGCTTCACCGCGGCCGGCTCGACCTTGTCGCCCTTGGGCGCAGGCGTCGGCGTCGGCGTCGGAGCGGGCGTCGGCGGCGCCGCCGCCTTGAGCGACGCGATCCACTCGCGGATCGTCTTCTGCTGCGCGGCCGGGAGCGTGTCGCCGATCGGCATCTGCTCCCCCGCGATCCCCTTCGCCCCGGCGAGCTTGGCCACGAGGTAGCTCGCGTCGGGGTCGCCGGCGACGACGAGCGGCTTGCCCCCGGCCTTCGCCTTGATCGACACGAGCCGCGAGGGCGAGCCCTCGAGCGACACTTCGTCGCCGCCTTCGCTGTGACATGCGGTGCAGCTGTCTGCGAAGATCGCCTTGACCTTCGCTTCCAGGTCGGCAGGAGCCGCGAGTGCGAGAACCACGGAGAGGGGCGCGAGCATGGTTTGCCTATCGCTTGGGTCAGCCGTGAGTGTTACCACAATGCGCGGCCGTCTTCTCTCCGATAATATCCGCGTATGCGCTCCGTTTTTGCCCGGCTCGCCCTCGCCACCGCGGCCCTCACCGCGTGCAACGTCCCCAACCCTGAGGGTGCCAAGAAAGACGCGCCCGTCGCTGGCAAGGCGGACCCCGCGACGCCGGGCGACGCGAAGAAGCCGGCGCCTGTCGACGCGAAGGCCGGGGACACCGCCGCGCCGCCGCCCGACGCGA
>CAZMML010000190.1:3553-6817 GCA_964567335.1 uncultured Nannocystis sp.
AGGCCGGGGACACCGCCGCGCCGCCCGACGCGAAGGCCGGGGACACCGCCGCGCCGCCCGACGCGAAGGCCGGGGACACCGCCGCGCCCGACCCCGCGGCCAAGGCGAAGCTGCTGGACGAGGCGAAGTCGAAGAAGACCTCCGACACGCGCGCGAAGAAGGCCCTCGAGGAGGCCGAGAAGGCGGGGGCGACGGTGCGCGAGGTCGCCGAGGCGGCCAACGCCCGCGGCGAGGCGCTCTTCGACGATCCCGAGCGCGCCGAGGCGTTCTTCACCTGGGCCCGCGACAAGGACACGACCTACCCCGATCCTTCCTTTAACCTCGCCAAGCAGACGGTGAACGCGGGCGAGATCCCGGCCACGGTCGAGCACCTCAAGGAGGTGCACAAGCGCGGCGGGAAGAAGCTGCTCAAGCAAGTCGGCTTTGACCCAACCTTCGAGATCGTCAAGGATGATCCCGAGGTGTCGAAGCTGCTCAAATGACCACGCGGCCGGTCGGGGTCCTCTTCGTCTGCTACGCGAACGTGGTCCGCTCGCCGCTCGCCGCGGCGATCTTCTCCCACATGGCCGCGGCCCGCGGCCTCTCGCGGCGCTTCCGGGTCGACAGCGCCGGCGTCGCGGCCGACGCGGGGGTCCCTCCGCACCCTGGCAGCGTCGCCGTCGCGGCCGCCCACGGGATCGCCCTCGGGGGTTCGAGCCGTCCGCTCCGCCGAGCCGACCTCTATGACTTCCAGGAGGTGCTCGTGCTCGATCGCCTGGTCGCGTCGGAGATCCGCCGCCTCTCCGCGGGGGGCTTCGCGGGCCCGGGCGTCGGCCGGATCCGCCTGCTCGCGGCGCTCGCCGCCCCGGACGCGCGCGGCGAGGGGCTCGACGTGCCGGACCCGATCCGCGACGGACCCGACGGCTTCGAGGCGGCCTTCGAGCAGATCAGCCGCGCGTGTGGGTCCTTGCTCGCCGAGCTGTCCTGAGAGACAGCACGGCGATCAGTTCCGCAGCGGCGCGGGCTTCGCCGGGGCTTTCTCGGGCGCGGCCTTCCCCGGCAGCGTCGTCACGGGGAGCTTGGCGGCGCCTGGCCCCCCCGGCGCGGCGCCCGGGAGGGCGGAGGGGTGGATCTCGAGCTCCGCGAGCCCGCCCGGCATCAGCAGCTCGGCGACCGGCGTCCCCTCGGGGATCAGCCGGCCGTCGTGCCGGCGCAGGACCACCGGCGGGTGCGCCTTCTCGTGCGTCGCCAGCCGCTTGGCGAGGTCGCTCTGGGTCTCCTCGTCGAGCGCGGTCCAGGCCATGCGGCCGCGACACTTGGGGAAGCGCGAGCAGCCGAGCCAGGGCCCGCGCTTGCCCGTGCGGAGGTTGAGGGGCGAGCCGCACTTCGGGCACTCGACGTCGACGACGAGGGCCGGCGTCGTCGGCAGCTTGACCCCCTCCTTCTTGTCGAGGTTGATGACGAACTTGGTCGTCGGGAACTTGACCGAGGCGAGGAAGGGCCCGAAGCGGCTGTTGCGGAGCTCCATGTCCGAGCCGTCCTCGGGGCAGACGAGGTCGACCCGCTCCGGGAGCAGCGGGCGGCCGTCGCGGGTGATCGGCGCGGCGTAGTTGCAGTCCGGGTAGCGGGTGCAGGAGAGGAAGCGGCCGTTCTTGCCGAAGCGGTAGCAGGTCGGCGCGCCGCACTCGGGGCACTTGTAGATCGCCGCCTGGACCTCGGCCTTGGCGTGGGTCATGGTGTCGCTCGCGCGGTCGAGCGAGCGGCGGAAGCCCTTGTAGAAGCGATCGAGCATCTTCTGCCAGTCGGCGCCGCGGTCCTCGATCTCGTCGAGCTGGGCCTCCATGGAGCGCGTGTAGCCGACGTCCATCAGGTCGGAGAAGGCCTCGACGAGCTTGTCGGTGACGACCTCACCGAGGTCGGTGGCGTAGAAGCGGCGGTCGAGCTGCTCGACGTACTTGCGCTCCTGGATCACGCTGATGATCGAGGCGTAGGTCGAGGGCCGCCCGATCCCCTCGGCCTCGAGGGTCTTCACCAGCGAGGCCTCGGTGTAGCGCGGGGGCGGGGACGAGAAGCGCTGGCTCGGCTCGATGGCGAAGGCCCCGAAGGGCTGGCCCTCCTTCAGCGAGGGCAGCGTCTGCTCGTCCGCGGCCTGCACCCCGAGGACCTTCAAGTAGCCGTCGAAGGCGAGGGTGCGCCCGCTCGCGCGCAGGACCGCGCCGGTCGGCTGGTCAGCGCGCTCGAAGAGGACGCTGGTCGCGTCCCACTGCGCAGGGGTCATCTGACACCCGACCGTACGGGCCCAGATCAGCGAGTAGAGCTTGAACTGGTCCTCGGTCAGCGCCTCGCGGATGTCCTCCGGGCGGCGGCTGACGTCGGTCGGGCGGATCGCCTCGTGGGCCTCCTGCGCGTCCTTGTTCGAGGAGGTGTAGATGTTCGCCTTCTCGGGCAGGTACACCTCGCCGTAGCGCTTGCCGATGTAGCCGCGGATCTGCGTCAGCGCCTCCGGCGAGAGGTTGGTCGAGTCGGTGCGCATGTAGGTGATGAGGCCGACCTGACCCTCGCCGGGGATCGCCACGCCCTCGTAGAGGTTCTGCGCCGCCCGCATCGTCCGCTGGGTGGCGAAGCCGAGCTGGTTCGCGGCGGTGATCTGCAGCGACGAGGTGATGAACGGCGCCGGCGGCCGCGAGGTGGTCCGCTTGGTCTCGACCGAACGGACGCGGTAGCGCAGCGCCGGGTCGACGACGCCGCTGACGGTCCGCAGCGTGCGCGCGGGCCCCTTGCCCTCGGGGTTGTCGCGGGCGGTGACCTTCACGTCGCGCAGGCCCACGGCGGCGGCGACGCGGAGCACGTCGGCGGAGAGGTCCCGGGGCTCCTGCGCCGCGCAGCCGAGCACGAACTTCTCGCCGCCGAGCTCCACGAGCTCGGCCTCGACGGCGGCGTGCTGCGACATCCAGGCGTTCTGGGCCTTGACGGTCGGCCCGCGGTTCTTGTCGTCCAGGGTGGCGAGGAAGCTGGTCCACGCGGCCGTGAGCGCGCCGGCCTGCGCAGGATCGACGCAGAGGCGGGCGGTGACCTCCCAGCGCTCGTCGGGGACGAAGGCCGCGATCTCCCGCTCGCGCTCGACGATCAGGCGGACGGCGACGGACTGGACGCGGCCGGCGGAGAGGCCGCGGGCGACCTTCTTCCACAGCAGCGGCGAGGCCTGATAGCCGACGATCCGGTCGAGGATCCGGCGCGCCTGCTGGGCGTTGACCTTGTCGAGGTCGATCGGGCGCGGGTTGGCGA
>CAZMML010000191.1:0-6775 GCA_964567335.1 uncultured Nannocystis sp.
AAGCAGCAGATCCTCGGCGCGTTCGAAGCGGCCTACCTGCGCGACCTCTTTTCCCGTGCTGAAGGGAACATCTCGGCGGCTGCGCGCGCGGCCGAGCTCGACCGCAAGCACCTCCGGACCCTGCTGCGGAAGCACGGCCTGATCCCCGGCGGCGAGGGCGAGGAGGGCTGAGGCGGGACGCGTCCGGGGCGCCTCCGCGGACCTCTCGGGGGAGGTCGAGGGCGCGGCCGGGCACCTTCGCGCGGGTGCGAGGGGCGCCCCGCGGCGCGAGCTCGTGTATCGTGGCGGCGAGGAGGTGGAGGATGAAGGCGAGGACGAACGTGAAGGCGGGCCCGATGCAGAACCTGACCGAGCAGATGAAGTAGGGGTCAGCCCGCCGCCGGGACCGCGACGCTGCGGGCGACGAAGCCGCGGCGCCAGCGGAGCACCAGCGGGGTGAACGCGAGGCCGAAGAGGAAGCCGCCGAGGTGGCTAAACCACGCGAACTGCACCGCGGTGGAGAAGAAGCCCATCACGACCTGGAAGAGGACCCACAGCACCAGGTAGACCCACGCGGGGATCTTGATCTGGATCGGCAGGAAGGGGAGCGTCTGGAAGAGCTTGGCGTGCGGGAAGCTGACCAAGTAGGCGCCCATGACCCCGGCGATCGAGCCGGACGCGCCGACGACCGGGGTCGCGGTCGCCCGGCTGAGGAGCACGTGGAGCAGGGCGCCGGTGACGCCGGCGCCGACGAAGAGCAGGGCGAAGCGCCAGCGGCCGAAGAGGTGCTCGACGTTGTCGCCGAAGGTGTAGAGGAAGTAGCCGTTGAAGAGGCCGTGCACCCAGCTCCCGTGGAGGAACTGGTGGGTCAGGAAGGTGTGGACGGACTCGCCGGTCTCGCGCACGATCTTGCCCGAGACCACCGCCCAGTCGCGGTAGAAGATCAGGCCCTGCACCTCGCCGACGTAGAGCAGCAGCACCAGCGCGAGGAACACGTAGACCAGCCAGGGGGTGCCGCGGGCGGGGTTGTCGACCTCGACCGGGAGCTGCGTCAGCACCTGCGCCGCCCAGATCACGCCGCGCCGGACGAGCCGCTCGCGCGCGTCCTGCTGGCCCTCCTTGGTCGTCGCCGCGGCGAGCTTGCGCCGCTCCTCGCCGTCGAGCCAGATCCCCTCGCAGCGCCCGCAGCGGTCGATCGGCGTCCGCAGCAGCCCCGGAAGGGTGTGCTCGTGCATCGGCCCGCACCCGCGTGGGCACGCGCGGCGCCCGGCCTTCGCGCCCTGGCTGGTCATCAGGCGCTCGTCGGTGTTACCGAGCAGGTCGAACTCGCCGCGGTCGAACCACGCGCCGAAGCACACCGGGCAGGTGTCGATCACGACGCAGCCCTCGCGCCCCTCGGGCGGCGTCTCGAGCTGTCTCCAGCGTCCGCCCTCGCGCTGCTGCAAGGTGACCGGGACGAGCGCGTGGAGGCGGCACGCGGGGCACTGCGCGCTGACCGGTGCGGCGTTGTCCAGGGGCGAAAGCGCCAGTGGCGGCGGCCTCCGGCGCCAGCGTATCATGGGCCCTACGGGCGCCGCGAGGCCCCGGATCGCGCGCCGGGTCGCGCGGAGGAGAGGGAGGGGCGATGCGGGTGTGGGCTCTTGGTGGGGTGATGGTCGCGCTGGCGGTCGGGTGCGGGGCGCCGGCGGAGCGTCCGGGCGAGCGTGGCCGAAAGGCCACGTTGGCGAGCATCGCCGGCTTCGACCCGGACGCCGCGGTGGAGTTCGACCTCGAGGCCTACGGGACCGATCGTCCGGACCAGTACGCGATCGAGCAGGCCTTCGCGACCCAGTACGGCGCCTTCGACGAGTGCGTCCTGGCGGCGAAGAAGCGCAAGAAGTCGGGCAAGCAGCTCTCCGGCGACGTCTCGATGGCGATCAAGCTGAACCCGAAGAGCGACAAGCCCTTCGCGGTCAACGCCGACATGCCCGAGGGGATGAAGGACGAGAAGCTGAAGGACTGCCTGCGCGAGGCCGCGGCCACGGCCGCGTACCCGAAGTACGACGGGCCGCCGGTGGTCAGCAAGTTCACCTTCGAGCTCGACCCCGGCGGCGACGTGGAGCTCGAGTAGCGGCACGTTGACGCGGTCCGCCGCGGGGGCGATGCTCGTCCCGTGAGCGAGCCCAAGGACCTCGTCCCCCTGGACGTCGCGCGCCCGCCGGACCTGTACGAGCGCAAGTACATGACGGGCGACGGCGTCGTCCTCTACCGCGACAAGGCGCGCGCGCCGTGGCCATGGCACGCGATCTTCGGCGCCTCGATGCTGGCCGTGCTCGGCTCGGCGGTGGTCGTCGGCCAGGCCTGGACGCTCGCGCTGAGCCTGCCCGTGCTGGCGACGCTGTGGCTCTTCTTCGCGGTCCTGCGCGTCACCGTGTCCGAGCGCTCGGTCCGGGTCCAGTACGGCCTCTTCGGCCCGACGATCCCGACCGCGGCGATCGAGTCGGCGCGGGCCACCACCTACGACTGGAAGCAGTTCGGCGGCTGGGGCATCAAGCGGCGCCTCGACGGGGCGTGGATCTACAACCTCCCCGGCGACGGCGGCCGCGCCGTCGAGGTCGTCTGGCGTGACGCCCGCGGGAAGCGTCGGGTGACCTTCATCGGCACGCGGCAGGCCGAGGCGATGGCGGTCCAGATCGACCACGCCCGCGCCCTCCCGGCGGCTCCCAGCGGCCCCGCCTTGCCCCCCGGGTGACGCCGCGTCAGATGGCGCGACGCGGTGCGACGCTTGCGACATCGTCGTGTGCGCGAGCCCTGACGATCCGCCGGTCTACGCCTGGCCCGGCGCTTGCTGAGGACCAGGCATGGACCTCCACCACAAGATCGTGATCGTCGGCGGCGGGACCGGCGGACTCACCGTCGCGGCGCGCCTTTGCCGGGCGATGAAGGCGCCGGACGTGGCCATCCTCGAGCCCTCGGACAAGCACTACTACCAGCCGCTCTGGACGCTCGTCGGCGGCGGCGCTGCCGAGAAAGAGTCGACCGAGCGCGACGAGGCGGGTCTGATCCCGCCGGGGGCCACGTGGATCCGCGACGCGGTGACGGAGTTCGAGCCGGAGCACAACCGGGTCAAGACCGCGGGCGGGCGCCGGATCACCTACGACGCCCTGGTCGTGGCGCCTGGGATCCAGATCGACTGGCACAAGATCGAGGGGCTGGTCGGGGCGCTCGGCAAGGACGGGGTGTGCAGCAACTACAGCTATGAGTTCGTCGACAGCACGTGGCGTTTCATCCGCGGGATGAAGGAGGGTCGCGCGATCTTCACGATGCCGAACACGCCGGTGAAGTGCGGCGGGGCGCCGCAGAAGATCCTCTGGCTCGCGGAGCACCACTTCCGCCGCGCCGGCGTGCGCGGCGCGATCGAGGTCGTGTACGCGAGCGCCGGCGCCAAGATCTTCGCGGTGCCGAAGTACGCCGCGACGCTGGAGCGCCTGGTCCGCGAGCGCGATGTCGTGACGAAGTTCCACCACAACCTGGTGGCCCTGCGCCCGTCGGCGCGCGAGGCGGTCTTCTCCGTCGCCGCGCCCGGCCGCGCGCCGGAGGAGGAGGTGCTGCGCTACGACATGATCCACGTGACGCCGCCGATGGGCCCGCCGGACTTCGTGCGGCGCAGCCCGCTGGCGAGCGGCGCCGGGTGGGTCGAGGTCGACAAGGCGACGCTGCAGCACGTCCGCTACGCCAACGTCTTCGCGCTCGGAGACGCGAGCAGCCTGCCGACCTCGAAGACGGGCGCGGCGATCCGCAAGCAGGCGCCGGTGCTGGTCGCGAACCTCCTGGCGCAACAGGAGGGCAGGCCGCTCTCCGCGACCTATGACGGGTACACCTCCTGTCCACTCGTGACGGGCTACGGGCGCCTCGTCCTCGCGGAGTTCGACTATGACGGCCGGCCGGCCGAGACCTTCCCCTTCGACCAGTCGAAGGAGCGGCTCAGCATGTACCTGCTGAAGAAGTACGCGCTGCCGCAGCTGTACTGGCACGGGATGCTGCGCGGCCGAGCGTGACTCGGCGGGCGGCCTTGTTCCCGCGCGGCGCTGCGCGTTGATCACGGCGGCCCTCGCGCGTAGCGTGAGGTCATGCGCAATATGCTTAGTCTTGTCTTGACGGCGAGCGCCGGGTGCTGGATGACCAACCCTGGCTTCGCCACCGACACCGAGGCCACCGACACCGGGGCCACCGCCTCCACTGCCTCCACCAGCCGGGGCTCGACGAGCCAGGCCGAGACGACCGAATCGCCCACCGGGGGCTCCACGAGCGGTCACGACGGCTCGAGCTCGGGGGGTCCGACCAGCACGAGCGCCGCCGACACGGGCTCGTCGAGCGGCGCCAATTGTCCGAACTGCGAGTGCCAGCCGGGGGAGATGAAGCCGTGCTACACGGGGCCGATGGGATCGGACGGCGTCGGGACCTGCGCGGCGGGCCTGCAGACGTGTACGCCCAACGGCACGTTCAATGACGTGTGCGAGGGCGAGAGCATCCCGGTCGACGAGGTCTGCGCCGACGGTCTCGACACCGACTGCGACGGCGCCGACTTGAAGTGCGAGGCGACCCATCCGGCCTGCCTCGGCCTCCCCGACAGCCTCGTCGCCTGCTACTACTTTCCGCCCAACAAGATGGAGCTCGTCGACGGCTCCGGGTGGGCCCGCCACGGCTCCAAGGTCGAGGTCTTCGACATCATGAGCTATGACATGTCCTACGCCACCGCCGGGAAGTTCCTCGGGGCGAACAACTACGCGCTCATCCCCGAGAACAAGGCCTTCGATCCGAAGATGCTGACGGTCTCCATGCTCGTTTATCCCTACGATGGCGGGTACCTGCTCGACAACGAGGGCCAGTACTCGATCTTCATCGCGGAGGGCAAGGTCACCTGCGAGGCGACGGAGAAGGGCGGCATGGGCAAGGCGGTCTCGAACGTGATCGAGGCCGGCGTCTGGTCCTTCGTCGCCTGCGTGTACGACGGCGCGGAGGTCAAGCTCTACGTGCACAGCGCGAACGTGGAGGGCTCGCCGTCGGCCGAGCTCCCTGGCGTGCTCAACCCCGCGGGGAGCAACGGGATCGTGCTCGGCGCTGGAAACCCCAATCTTGACAAGCCGATCCACGCGGCGCTGGACCACGTGCTCTTCTTCAATCAGCCGCTCGGCGTGCAGCAGATCTGCGAGCTGGACCCCTTCTGCAACTAGCCAGCGCCGCACCGGCGGCGAGGACGCCCTCGCCGCGACTCCGCTCGTCGCGGCGGCGAACCACCGTCCCTTCTGTCGGCCCTGGGTAGTGCGCTCGAGGCAGATCGACTACGCTGGCGCGGCGGGGCAGGCTCGACATGCGTGGAGGAGCTGACAAGCGCGGGGTGCCGATCGTCCGATGCGCCATCATGGCCGCGATCTCGCTCGCCGTCGCGGGCGCCCTGCTCCTCGTGATCTCGGAGAGCGGCTTCCCGGACGGGCACCTGACGGAGTATCAACGGTGGGCGCTGCCGCTGCAGAAGGCCGCCGCCGGGGGCCTCGCGGGCCTCGGCGTCGGCTTCATCGGTCTCGCGCTCGTCCGGTCGGAGGCGGCGGCGCTGCGGCGGATCTACCTCGCGGCGGTGGTCGGAGCGTGGGCCGTCGTGGGCGGCGTCCTCGCGTTGCCCTGGATCGGCCAGGACCTCCTCCAGCTCGAGGACGGGCAGGGCGGATAGGCCCTGCCCGCTGGAGGCGGCTCTGCGCGGCCGCGAGCGCGACCCCGCGGAGCGGGCGCAGCGCTAGCGCATCGCCGCGTAGAAGATCAGCATGCCACCCTCGGCGGCGTCGCAGCCGCCGACGGCGGCCCACGACCCGAGGCCGACGGAGGCGTCGTAGCCGGCGTCGCTGTCGGCCACCGCGCTCGAGTAGCTGTGCAGGTAGTGCCGCTGGCAGCCGCAGTTGAGCATGCGGTAGGTGGCCGAGTGGTGGTCGAAGCCCATCGTCGTGTTGCCGTTGCACGTCGCGCCGTCCGGTGACTGCGAGATCCCGAAGTCGCCGCCGCCGGTGAAGTTGAAGTTGGCCCAGCCCATGAACGCGGGCGCGGTCATGTTGTTGCTCGACGTGAGCGTGACCGCGAACTTCGAGGTCTGGTTGGCCATGTTCAGGGTCGGGCCGAAGGCCGGCTTGTCCGCGCGCAGCCAGGTCATGTTGTTGCGGACGAAGATCGTCTCAGTCGCCAGCCCGCTGAGGAGGATCTTCTTGGCGCGGTCGAGGTTGTAGTGCCCGAAGCTGAGCGGGTTGCCCACCACGACCTCGGTGTTGCTGACCATCGGCTGCTCGGCGTTGGCGCCGCTGGCGGCGTAGAAGATCGTCCAGCCGCCGCCGTCGGTCGTCATGTCGCAGTACAGGTTGACGGGCGGCGTCCCGGGCATGCCGTCGAGGTCGAGCGGATACTGCCCGTTGGGCGCGTTCGGATTGTTCATCTTGACCTCTTTGCAGGTCTTCGGCTGCGGCTTGCAGACCATCATCGCGCAGCTCTGCGAGGCGCAGTCGGCCGCGACCTTGCACGCCTTGCCGTCGGCGCACTTCGTCATGCAGGTCCCGCCGCAGTCGACGTCGGTCTCCGTGCCGTCCTTGATCATGTCGTCGCACGCCGGGACCTTGCACATGTTGGTGCACATGTCGGCGTCGCTCATGTTGCCGTCGTCGCAGGCCTCGGTGCCCATCTGGACGAAGGTGTCGCCGCACTTGGCGTTCTTGCAGCCCATGACGCAGGCGTCGGTGTCGACCATGTTGCCGTCGTCGCACTCCTCGACGCCGGCCTG
>CAZMML010000192.1:0-6774 GCA_964567335.1 uncultured Nannocystis sp.
AGCCGACGACCGTGCCGCCGAACATGTACTCGTTGAAGTAGCGCCCGTTGACGAAGACCGCGGGGGTGCCGGAGATCCCGAGCTTCTCGCCCTCGAGGCGGTCGGACTCGACGAGGTCCTTGCCGGCGAGCGCGGCGTAGTCGGCGTCGAAGCGCTTCATGTCGAGGCCGATCTTCTGCGCGTAGCGGCGCAGGTCGGCGTCGGCGAGCGCGTTCTGGTTCTCGAAGACGATGTCGTGCATCTCCCAGAATTTGCCCTGCTGCTGCGCCGCGACGGTGGCGATCGCGGCGAACTTGGCGCGGACGTGGAACTGCAGGGGGAAGTGCTTGAAGACCAGCTTGGCGCGGCCGCGGAATTGGTCGATCGCCTGGCGCAGCTTGGGCGCCTCCTCGCGGCAGTGGGGGCACTCGAAGTCGGCGAACACGACCACGGTGACCGGCGCGCGCTCGTTGCCGTAGACCGGGCGGCCCGCCGTCTCGATCTTGCGCGGCTGCAGGGTGGACACGACCTGCTCGAGGTTCGCCTTGATGTCGCTGGGGGAGGCGCCCGCGCCGAGGGCGTCGGCGATGAACTGCGACACGGTGAGCGAGTCGCGGCAGCTCGCGTCGTCGCGGAGCGAGACGGCCAAGCTGTGAGACTTGCCACAGGCGCTCGGCTCCGCGTTAATGAGCTGGAAGAAGCTGACCCGCTGCGGCTCGGTGAGGCGGCTGAGGTCGACGCCCTTGGCGTCCTGGACGTCGCCCTGGGCCGCGGGAGGTGGATCTTCGGGCGTCTGCGGCGGCTGCTCGGGCCCCGACTTGGTCGTCGCGGCGGGGCCCCCGCCCTTCGGCTCAGGGGAGCCCGCCTCGGGCACAGAGGAGCAAGCGGGACCGCAGGCGGAGAGGATCAGGAGCAGCGTGGCGAGCGAGCACTTGGAGGGGTTCATCGCGGACGATCCTGGCGCGGGCGCGGCAGCGGCCGTAGCGGCCCTGGCGCGGGCGGACGGGGCACGCGCCGGCAACGCTAACGCACGCACCCGCGGCCCGCAAGGCCCGGTCCGCCGCATTGACAGGGCCCTGGCCACGGGCGATACAGCGTCGCGCAGGAGGAGTCCCTTTTGAAGATCCTGGTCACTGTCAAGCGGATCCCCGATCCGGACGAGAGCCTGAAGTTCGCGGGCGGCGGGCTCGACTACTCGGCCTCCAAGTGGGTCCCGAACGCCTTCGACGAGTACGCGATCGAGACCGCGCTGCGCCTCGCCGAGGTCGTCGGCGGGACCCAGCGCCTGGCCGAGGTCGTCGTCCTCAGCATCTGCCCGGAGAGCCAGCGGCAGCACCTGACCCAATTCCTGGCGATGGGCGCCGATCGCGGGATCATCGTCGACGCCGACCCGGACAAGCTCGACACCGGCGCGGTCGCCAAGCTCGTCGCCGCCGTGTTCAAGAAGGAGGCGTGCGACCTGCTGATCGCGGGCAAGCTCTCGCAGGACAACGAGGGCAACCAGGTGCCGCAGCGCGTCGCCGGCCTGCTCGGGCTCCCGCAGGCCTGCTTCGCGGCCGCGATCGAGTGGGACCAGGCGGGCCAGGCGCTGATGGTCAGCCGCGAGGTCGACGACGGCGTCGAGCTCAAGCGGGTGCCGCTGCCGGCGGTCGTCTCGGTCGACCTCCGGATCGTGCTGCCGAAGAGCGTCAAGAACGGCTCGACCCCCGCGACGCACGCCTACCAGGAGGGGCCGCGGCTCGCGTCGCTCAAGGGCATCACCATGGCCAAGCGCAAGCCCGTCGCGGTCCTGAAGCCCGGGGACCTCGGCGTCGGCGGCGCGGCGTCCGAGCAGGTCACGGGCGTCGCAGCCCCGCCCGCGCGCAAGGCCGGTCAGAAGGTCAAGACCGTCGAAGAGCTGGTCGAGAAGCTCACCAAGGAAGCGAAGGTCATCTAACCATGAGCAAGATCCTCGTCATCCTCGAAACCGCGGGCGGCAAGCTCCGGCCGCACTGCCTGCCGGGCATCCGCTGCGGCGCTGAGATCGCCGCGAAGAGCGGCAAGCCGCTGCACCTGCTCGTGCTCGGCGCGAGCCCCGCCGCGGCCGCCCAGGAGATCGCCGCCGCCGGCTACGGCGCCGCCGCCGTGCATACCCTCGCAGGCGCCGAGCTCGAGCCCTTCACGGCCGAGGCGTGGGCGGACGCGATCGTCCACGCGGTCAAGTCGCTCGGCGCGAGCGTCGTCGGCGCGACCGCGTCCTCGACCAGCCGCGACGCGTTGCCCCGGGCCGCGGCGCTCCTCGACGCCCCGCTCGTCTCCGAGGTCGTCAAGGTCAAGGGCGCCGACTCCTTCCTCCGCCCGGTCTCCGCCGGCCGCGCGCTGCTCGAGCAGAAGGTCAGCGGACCCGTCATCTTCTTCACCGCGCGCAGCACCGAGTTCGAGCCGGCGGCGCCGAGCGGCGCCGTGCCGGTGCAGCCGCTCGCGGGCGCCGCGCTCAGCACCCGCGGCGCCGCGGTGAAGGGCGTGCAGAAGACCGTCTCTGCCCGCCCCTCGCTGACCGAGGCGCGGGTGATCGTGTCCGGCGGCCGTGGCATGCGCGAGGGCGCGAACTTCAAGATCCTCGAGCAGCTCACCGACCTCCTCGGCGGCGCGCTCGGAGCCAGCCGCGCGGCCACCGACGCGGGGATGGTCCCGGCGGACCTCCAGGTCGGGCAGACCGGCAAGATCGTCGCCCCGGAGCTCTACATCGGCGTGGCGATCTCCGGCGCGATCCAGCACCTCGCGGGCATGAAGGGCTCGAAGACGATCGTGGCGATCAACAAGGACCCGGAGGCGCCGATCTTCCAGGTCGCCGACTACGGCCTCGTCGCCAAGTGGGAGGACGCCGTGCCTCGCCTGATCGAGCTCGTCGGGGCCCGGAAGGGCGCCTCCTGAGCGGGCCCGGCGGCCGCGGGCGGAGCACCCCGCCTCTCCTCGGGTAGGCGGGGCTACCCCCGGGTGTTACCCTCGCGCGGAGGATGGCGAGCACCGCGGCATCCCGGTGGCAGACCGTGTGGGGCCTCGCGGTCGGCCTCATCGCCGGAATTATCCTCCTCTTCGTGTCTCAGTTCGCGCTCCGGGCCATGTCGCCGGGGCCCCCCCTCCAGCGGACCGCGGCGCTCCTCGCCGGGACGGTGGCCCTGCTCCACGTCGTGGTGCTCTTCCTCGCGTCGCGCTCGGCCACCCTCGAGCAGGCGGGGCGGGACGCCGCGCGGGTGCTCGCTGTCTCACCGCCGCTCGCGCTCCTCGTCACGGTGCCGCTCGAGTGGGGCGGGGTGCTGGCGACGACCAGCCTGCCCGAGCTGCTGCCCGCGCTCGGGCCGGTGCTCGCCGCCGTGTGGGGCGTCGCGCTGGGCCTCGCGCCGCTCTGCTCGCAGATCTACCAGGAGCTCGGCGGGCCGACCCCCGGGCGCGACGAGCCGACGAACCCGCGGGCCACCTGGGCGCTGCTCTTCGGCTGCTGCGTCGCGGCCGCCGGGCTCTTCGCCCTCGGCCCGGTGTTCGCGTCGGCCCACGCCGTCGGCGCGCGCGAGCTCTGGCCCGTGCTCGGGCAGCTCTTCCTGGTCCTGCTCTTCGGCTGCGCCGGCGGGGCGCTCGCCCGCGACGCGGGCGCCGAGGTCGCCACCCTGGCCCGCCGCCTCGACCGCGTCGACGAGCGCGACCAGCCGGCCTCCGCGCGCCCGCTGGTCACCACGCGCCTCGACGCCTTCGCCCTGCTGCAGGCCGACCTCGAGCGCCTGCGGCGCGGCCTCCGCGAGGAGAACCGTCTCTACCAGGAGACGCTCGAGCAGACCCGCGAGGCCGCGGTCGCCAAGGCCGAGTTCCTCGCGGCGGTGAGCCACGAGCTGCGCACGCCGCTCAACTCGATCTGCGGCTTCTCGCAGCTCCTGCTCGAGGGGATGACCACGCCGCTCGCCGAGGAGCAGCGCGAGGACATCCGCCTGATCCGCACCAGCGGCATGCACCTCCTGGCGCTGATCAACGACATCCTCGACATCTCGATGATCGAGTCGGGCGAGCTGCGGCTCTACTTCCTCGCCGAGGAGGTGCCCGACATGATCGATGAGGTCGTGCGTCAGCACCGCCCGCTCGTCCAGGAGGCCGGGCTCGAGCTCCGGACCGAGGTAGCGAGCGACCTCCCGCGGCCGATCTGCGACCGCCGTCGGATCTGCCAGATCCTCCACAACCTGCTCTCGAACGCGACCAAATTCACCGAGCGGGGGTCGATCACGGTCTCCGCGATCTACGACCCCCTGGCGGGCCGGATCCTGATCCGCGTGGTGGATACCGGGGTCGGGATCGCCGCCGCCGAGATCGCGCGGATCTTCGAGGAGTACCACCAGGTCGGCAACCTCTCGCAGCGCAAGAAGGGGACCGGGCTCGGCCTCGCGATCGCGCGGAGCATCGCCTTCGCCCACGGCGGATCGCTCGAGGTCAGCTCGATCCCCGGCCGCGGTTCGACCTTCACCCTCTCGCTCCCGCTCGACCCACCGCGCAAGCCGACGTCGATCGACATGACCGCGGAGGCCGTGCGGGCGAGCCAGCGGGTCCGCTCGTCGCCCTCGGTCGTCCTCACCCCGCCGGAGCTGCCGCAGTGACCCGCCTCCACTCGGCCAGCATGTCGTCCGACTCCGCGCTCGGCGGCAGCACCGAGGACTTCGACGGCCTGCGCGGCCCGCTCGAGGAGCTCTCCCCCGGCTTCGCGCGCGCGGGCCTGCCGACGCGCCTGCGGGCCGAGCGAGAGGTGCTCGCGGCGGTCGCGGCGGCCTACGCCGCCGGGGTGGTGATCAGCGCGGTCTGGACGGTGATCGTCTGGGGCGCGCGCAACACGGCGTCGCCGTGGCCGCTGATCGCGCTGGCCGTGCCGCACGCCCTGCTGCTGGCGATCGCTCTCGGCGTCACCTACCTCTGTCTGCCCGCGGCGCGCTGGCTGCGGCCCGACGAGCTCGGCCGTCCGCCGACGCGCGGCGGGTGGGCGCTCCGCGTGTTGGGGGTGCTCGCGGTGCCGATGCACGCGCTGCTCGAGGCCCGCGATCGCCGGGAGATGCTGCGCGTCGCCCCGCGGACCGAGGTCGAGGCGGCGGACCGCGCCCTGATCGGCATGCCGCGGGTGGTGGCGACGGTGGTCTTCGTCGGCCTCACCGTCGGCGCCGTCAGCGACGCCCTGATCGCGCGCGGTCCGATGCAGTGGCCGTGGATGGTCACCCTCACCCAGATGCTGCTCTGGGTCGCGATCGCGGGCCCCTTGACCGTCCTCGCCGCGGCGCAGGCCGCCCGCTCGCTCCGCGGCGAGATCCTGGCGAGCCCCCTCGCCCAACTCCCGCTCCCGCCGCGCCTCCCCGCCATGACCGTGGGCCTTCGCAGGGCCGCGTTCTGGCTCCTCTTCGCGGGCGGCGGCGCCCCGCTGCTCGCCGCGCACCTGTGGCTGCAGGCCCACGCCCAGGCCGACGCTCACGCCGCGGCCCGTCGCGCCGCGCAGTCGGTGCTCGAGGCCGCCTCGCCGCTCGACGAGGCGGAGCTCGGTCGACGTCTGGCGGCCGCGCCGGGCGCCTCCGTCCAGACCGCCCGCGGCGCGGTGTACGGCCCCGACATGCTCCTTCGGCCCGGTGAGGAGGGGCTCGTCGACGGCGACGGCGACGGCGAGAGCGACCGCTTCGTCGCCGCGGCGGGCGGGGCGCGCGTGGCGGTCCCGCTGCGGCCGCACCGCGAGACCTCCGGCGGGCCGCTGCTCCTGTTCGCCGGGCTCGTCATCCTGGTCCTCGGGGGCGCCGCCGCGTGGGTGGTCGCGCGGCGCGTCGAGCGGGACCTCGCGGCGACCCGCGCCCTGCTCGCGGAGAGCCCGACGACGCCGAACCGGGGGCCCGAGTGGCGGGCCCTCGCGCTCGCCATCGACGGCCTCACGACGCGGATGCAAGAGGCGACGATCGCCCGCTTCGTCGCGCTCGAGAAGGCGGAGGAGACCGACCGGCTCCGCAGCCAGTTCCTCGCCAACATGAGCCACGACCTGCGCTCGCCGCTCAATTCGATCCTCGGCTTCTCGTCGCTCCTCCTCCGCGGGGTGGACGGCGAGCTCGACGCCGACACGCGCGAGATGGTCGACACGATCGCGGCGGCCGGGCGCGACCTCCTGCACCAGATCGACGCGATCCTCGACATGGCGCGGATCGAGGCGCGGCGGATCGAGAAGCAGGCCGAGCCGGTGCCGCTCGCGCCCGTGATCTCCCGCGCGGTCCAGCGCTCGCGCCTCCGCGCGGGGGACCACATCAATTACGCGATCGAGGCCGTCCCCGGCCTCCCGCCCGCCTACGTCGACCCGCGTCACCTCGTGCAGGCGCTCGAGAACTTGCTCCTCTTCGCCGGCAAGCGGCTCACCGGCGGCACCCTGCACATCAAGCTCCGACGCGGCGACCCCGACACCGCGCTCGCGCTGCAGATCCACATCACGACCCCGCTCAAGCCGGCGACCGAGTCGCAGATGGCGCTCGCGCGCAAGGGGTTCCATCGCCTCCCCGGACACCGCGGCCTCGGCCTCGAGCTCCCGATCGCCGACGCGCTGCTGAAGATCGAGGGGTGTCGCCTCGACGTCCGCGAGATCGGCCAGGCGATGGTGTTCAAGATCCAGCTCCCGGCGGCGGAGACCCGCAACCCCGTACCCGTCATCGAGCGGGCCCCCGCCGTCGAGACCACGCCGCCGCCCGCGTCCTAGTGCCGCCGCCGGTACGTATCGATCCGCGAGCACGCGGGGCCCGAAGAACCTCGAGTGGGCGTGGCGGCGGC
>CAZMML010000193.1:0-6764 GCA_964567335.1 uncultured Nannocystis sp.
TTGATCGCGCCCGCGGTCGTCGCGTCGACGTTCATTCGCTGCACGCCTGCTGCCGCGGGCCCGCCTGTCGCAGGGCGCAGGAGATCGCCGACGCGGTCGCCGCGGACGACCGCCGCCGCGATCGCGTCGGCCTGCCGCTCGTGCACGTCCCCGGCCGCGCCGACGCCCCCCGCGAGCCGGATCCCCCCGCGCTGCTGCAGCGTGTGCGCGACCTCGGGGGCGACGACGTCGAGCCCGGGGCTCGCCTCGGCGAAGGCGAGCCGGTCGCCGAACGCATAGGCCCGGGCGCCGATCGACAGCGCGGCCCGAGCGGCGCCGTCGTCCGTGTGCGCCCGGACGCGGCCGAGGTCATGCGGGGCGAAGGCCCGCTGCAGGCGATCGAGGTGCGGCAGGGGCTGCCCTGACCCGCGGACGCCACCCGCGGCCGCCCCGCGGACGTCGCCCGCGGGGGTAAGCCCCCGGGCGCGGCGCTGTACGACGGTCCGGTTCCCGACCGCTTGCTGCGCGCGCAGCAGCTCGGGCGGGGGGGCCGTGTCGTCGGCCCGATGCACGTGACGTAGGCCCGCGGCGGTCTGAGAACCAGTGTGCTCCACGACTCGCTTCGACATCACCGCACACGATACATCGGGAGCGTCGATAATCCACCGAAACCGATATCATGAGTCGTGTGCACGGGGAGCGACTGCGGTCGCGCGCATCCGTGCTGCGAGGTCCGCGGGACGTTGCGGTCCGCGCCATGCCGCGCGCCCACGCCGCGAATCAGCGGCGTGTCCGCCCTCACCAGCAGAAGCGGGCCCTCTTACTGGAGCCGCGCACGCCATTGCGCCCCGGTCGGCCGGGCCTCGCCAGGCCTCGCCGATCTACGGGAGGTCCCCGGAGCAGGGCTCGTGCGGTTACATGAAGTTGGTGGTCGCCAGCGTGAGCGGCTCGCTCTGGACCACCACGGCGTGCACGACGGTGATCTTGGGAGGCGGGGTGCCGCCGCAATACGCCGTCTGCCCAAAGACCGCCGCGAGCCTGTCTTTGGCGGGGGCCGCCTCGAGAGGCGCCAGCCGGCGGATTCGGAGCTCCGCCACGGGTCCCTTCCGTCCCGGTGATGTCGATCGCCTCCGGTCCCGCGGCGAGAGCCTCCGCTCGACATTGATCACGCCATAGCGAAGGCCGACCGCCTCGCACGCTCGACGCGTGTTCGTGTGTCGCCCGCTCACAGCTCGATGGATGTCTGAGCGCTGTTGTACGTCACGGCGCCGAAGATGTTGGCGGCGGCCCTCGACGCATTACACCGACACGCTCCTGCCCCTGTGCGACGGGCCCGCCACTACCGGCGAGCTCTGCGAGCTCTTCGCCGGCGGGGGCCTCGCCCCCGGACCAGGTCCATCCTGAGGCGCGGGTCCGGCGGCGGGACGTCGCGGCCGCGGTAGACCCGCGGCCCGCGAGCGGCTCAGAACACGATGTCGCCGATCGTCCCATCCATGTTGCAGACCTTCGACGGCGGGGACACGCCGTAGTCGATCGAGCACTCCTGGCCGCCGTTCTCGCAGATCGTGACCGAAGCCTTCTTGCAACAGCTGCCGCCGACCGGGATTGAGTCGCTCTTGCAGGAGACCTTGGTGAATTCGAAGCCCCCGCCGAAGCCCCCGTCGGGGTTGTCCGGGAAGTTGATATACCCGCCGTCGTCGATCAGCAGGTTCGGCTGGAGCAGCAGCCAGTGCCCGCGGTCGGAGCTCTCAATCGCGTTGTCAGCCGTGATCGTCGGGCCGATCGCCACGCCCTCGATCATCGCGCCCTCCTTGCAGAAGTTGTCGCCGACGCGGCCGAGCCCCATCACGTAGCCGCCTTCCGTGTGGAAGGTGAGCGAGATGTCGCCGCTCTGGTAGAGGGCGCCGGTGGCGAAGACCTCTCCGCCCTCGGGGGTGCGCAGGATCCCTGTGAACTCGCCGGTCGGGCTGTCGCGGAAGATCATCAGGTGCCCTTCGAGGCGCAAGCCCGCCGAAGGTCCGTCGGTGATCTCGGCCTCAAAGGTGTCATAGTCACAGACCATCACGTGGGATTCGGGGCGATCGCCCATCTCCGCCCCTGGATCGCACACCGCACCGAATATGCCGCACAGGAGCGCCGCAACGCCGCTGGAGAGCCGCGTACCTACCTTCATCGTCAACCTCCACCGTGACTACGCAGCGGAGCCGCCGCTGGATCGCGGGCGTGAGCGCGCCTCCTTCGGGCCTCACCACATGTCCTCGCGTCAGGCGCCTGCGAGCACATGGGCCGCGCACGCGCGGCGCGGCTCGGGATCATCATCCTGCCCTGCGGACCGGCGGGTCGGCTCCACTCGTGGTCCCGATCGATCGGCGCCGCTCGACCCGGCTCGACGCCCACTCAGGCGACGCGGCTGGGTCTCGTCGGGCCCACCGCGCATCTCGTGCGCCGTACTTCGGCTCTCGGTGCGTATGATCACGCGAGCTGAAGCGCACCAGAACCTAGCCTCCGCGCGCCGGGATGTGGGAAGCGAAACTGGCGCACGCTGGACACCATGCCATGAAGGTCCTGTTCATCAGCCCCCACTTCCCCGCCCAGATGTTGCAGTTCACGCGCGGCCTCGCGGAGGTCGGCGCGCAGGTCTACGGGGTCTCCGACGCCCCGCGCGAGGCGCTCCCGCCGGCCGCACAGCAGCATCTGCACGACTACCTGCAGGTGCCGAGCCTGCTCGACGAGGACGACGCCACGCAGCGGATCGTCGAGGCCGCGCGTCACCTGGGGCCCGACCGCGTCGAGTGCCTGTGGGAGCCCTGCGTGGTGCTGGCGGCCCGCGTGCGCGAGCAGCTCGGGATCCCCGGCATGGGCGCGCACGCGGCGATCGGCTTCCGCGACAAGCCGATCATGAAGCAGCGGGTGCTCGCCGCCGGCCTGCGGGTGCCGCACTTCTCGCGGATCCGGACGCACAGGGACGCCTACGCCGCGGCCGAGGCGATCGGCTACCCCGTGTGCGTCAAGCCGATCGCGGGCGCCGGTTCGACTGACACCTACCGCGTCGACGGACCGGACGAGATGCGCGAGGTCCTCGCGGCGGTCGACCACCACGCGGAGGTCACGATCGAGGAGTTTGTTGAGGGCGAGGAGTTCACCTACGACACGATCTGGATCGACGGCGAGCCGGCCTTCGAGAGCGTCGCCCAGTACCACCCGCGACCGCTCGAGAGCCGCCGGGCCGGATGGATCACGCCGGCGCAGATCGTGATCCGCGACCCCTACCAGCCGGCGCTGGCCGCCGGCCTCCGCCTCGGACGCGCCGCCCTCCGCGCGCTCGGCATGCAGACCGGCTTCGGTCACCTCGAGTGGTACCTGCGGCCGAACGGCGAGGCCGTGTTCGGCGAGGTCGGCGCGCGCTCGCCGGGCGGGAAGCTCGTCGACCAGATCTGCTACGCCAACGACATCGACCTCTACCGCGAGTGGGCACGGGCGGTCTGCTGGCGCTGCTTCGAGGCCGTGCCGAGCCGGCGCTACCACGTCGCCGCCGCCTTCAAGCGCGCCGAGGGCGAGGGCCACATCGCCCGCGTCGAGGGGCTAGAGGAGCTCCACGCGGCCCTGGGCGAGAGCCTCGTCGAGGCCGTGGTGGCGCCGCTCGGCACCCCGCGCCACGACTGGCGTCGGACCCGGCTCTCCGACGGACACATCCTCGTCCGCCACCCCGACCACGACACCTGCATGGAGATGATGCGCCTGGCCATCCGCACCCTGCACATCTACGCCGAGCGGCCCTAGCTAGGCGCGGAACCGCAGAGCGCCAGGTCGGCCCGGCCGAGCTCATCGGGCGCGAGCTCGAAGGCCTCGACCTGCGTTCGAACCACGACAGGAGCAGGACCGCTCAGTCGTGACTTCGCTCAATCAACGACGAGCGAGATGGCTCGATCGACGCGAGCCGGCAGACGACCGGGAGGGGACCTCTCGGCATGGCACCCCCGAACGTCCCCCAGGCCTTCGACCAGATGATCCGCAGCCTCGAGCTGACCGAGCGCGAACAGAACGAGGCGACGCGGCAGTCCAACGTCGTCCGCGACAATCTGCGGGCGAGCCTGACGATCGTGCACGACTTCCTCAGCGGATCGTACCGCCGACGCACGGCGATCCGACCGCTCAAGGACATCGACCTCGTGCTGGTGCTCGACGAGCTGAAGCACCGCAGTCTGCGCGCCGCGCCGCCCCAGCAGACACTCGGGCTCGTACGCGACGCGCTCGCGCGCGCCTACCCGAACGCGAGCCCGCCGCGGCTCGGCGGGCGCTCGGTCAACATCGAGTTCCGCGGCACGGACATCGGCTACGACGTCGTGCCGGCCTTCCGTCACGCCGCGGGGGGCTACTTGATCCCCGATCGCGAGCGCGGGTCGTGGATCCGCAGCGACCCCGAGCGCCACCGACAGGCCTGCGTCGACGCCAACCAGACCGCGGGCAACATGCTCAACGCCCTGATCAAGCTGGCGAAGTCGATCAACGCGCGGCACCACCGTCCGCTGCGCTCCTTCCACCTCGAGGTGATGGCCTACAGCGCCTTTCAGGGCCGCCCGGAGAGCTACCCCCGCGGACTCCGCCGCCTCCTCCTGCACCTCGCCGATCGCGTGCTGCAGAGCTGCCCAGAGCCCGCCGGCCTCGGCCCGAGGATCGACCAGGGTATGACCAGCGAGGCCCGCGGAGAGCTCCGGCGGACCCTTCAGGGGTGGATCGGGATCGCCAGCGAGGCCCTCGCCGCGGCCGAGCGCGGCGATCTCGCGCTCGCGCACACGCGCTGGTCCTCGCTCTTCGGGCCGCTCTATCCCGCCTACCGCGCGACCTGAGCCGAAGCGCCGCGCTCGCGAGACATCCGCCCTGAACCCGACTCACCCGCCATGAATCAACCCGTCGCCGCACCTACACCCCCTCGACGCATGAAGCGCGAGCCGCGCCCGAACCTCGAGCTCTCGCCGATCCTCGCCAAGCTCTCGCCCCTCCTCACCGAACTCGACCGCTGCCTGGTCGAGCGCGGGATGCAGGCTCGATTGGCCCTCCTCGCGCTCCTGGCGGGGCACCACGTGCTCCTCATCGGCCCCCCTGGGACAGCCAAGAGCCTGCTCGCCCGCGCGCTCTGCAGCTGTGTTCGTCAGGCCCAATACTTCGAATACCTTCTCTCGAAGTTCACGCACCCGGACGAGCTCTTCGGCCCCGTGAGCATCCCGGGCCTCAAGGAGGAGGACTACCGCCGGATCACCGAGGGCTACCTCCCGCGCGCCCACGTCGCGTTCCTCGACGAGATCTTCAAGGCCAACAGCGCGATCCTCAACAGCCTCCTGACCCTGATCAACGAGCGCGTCTTCCACCACGGCAAGCACCGCGATCGCGTCCCCCTGCTCGGCCTCGTCGGCGCCAGCAACGAGCTGCCCGAGGCCGCTGCGGGGCTGCAGGCGCTCTACGACCGCTTCCTCGTCCGCCTGGCGGTCCCGCCGATCGCCAGCGAAGAGCACTTCCTCCGCGTGAGCCTGGGCGAGCTGCCGTCCTTCCGCCCCGCGGAAGAGCTGCGCCTGACCGTCCCCGAGCTCCGGAGGCTGCGCGAGCTCGCCGCCGCGCTCCCGGCCGACCCCTCGGTCCGCGCAGCGCTGCCGCGGATCCGCGCCAAGCTCCACGAGGCTGGGATCGAGGTCAGCGACCGCCGGTGGCGCTGGGCTCTCGACCTGCTGCGCATGTCGGCGCTGACCTCCAACCGCCGCTCGATCTCCCCGCTCGACCTGCTCCTGCTCGAGCACTGCCTCGGCGATCCGAACGACGTCGAGGGCTCTGTGCGGAGGTGCATTCGGGAGGGGCTCGCGGGGGTCGCGCGCGGTGAAGAGCAGATCGCGGCGCTGAAGCAGGCCTGGACAGAGCGGCAGAAGAAGCCGGTGCCGGTCGCGTTCCCGCAGTGGCGCGCGGAGGCGCTGGCGCGCGTCGACGGGTTCTCCGCGGAGTGCGACCGCTCGTGCAGCGCGCTCGACTCCCAGCTCGAGCGTCTTCAGGCCGAACAGAAGCAGACGCCCTGGCTGCTTGACCCACCCTCCGAGCTGGCCGCGGGCCTCCTCGCTGCGCGGATGCAGATCGGGCAGTTCAAGAGCTTCGTCGGGCCAGTGCGCGCCAAGATCGTGGACTATCGCCCGGCCCAGGCGGCCGCCGAGGGCCTGAGCCTGCGCTCCAGCGGGTGGAACCACCACTCCGGCGCAGCGCTGTACCTCCGCTCCCAAGGAGCCGCGGAGAACCAGTGGATCGGGCTCCATTCGGACGGCTCGGGCACGACAGGACCGGCGCGAGCCGACGCTCCGCGACTCGAGCTCGACGACGCGACGGCGCACAGGCTCCTCTTTGAGAACGAGCCGACGAAGCTGGCGAAGGAGCTCGCGGCGACGGCGGTCAAGCCGCTGGCCGCCCAGACCGGCTCCTTGTCCCACCAGGCGCGGTACGCCCAGGACGCTCTTGCGGCGTGCACCCAGGCGCTCACCGCGGCCATTCAGTCCCTGTGCTCACGGGTCCGTCCGCCATGGTTGCCCTCCCTGCCCGAGCCCGCGAAGGAGGCCCAAGGTGCCAAGCCCCGCGCGTGAGATCGATCCCTTCGACGAGCTCGGCTTCCTCGGGGCGCACCTCGACGCGCTCGGGGAAGAGCAGACGCTGGAGGCGGACCGCCCGTTCCGCGTGCGAGCGGCGGAGGCGGTCGTAGAGGATCCGCTCGTCCACGGCGTGCTGGTCGAGCACCACGAGGCCCTCGTCGCCCTCGC
>CAZMML010000194.1:0-6736 GCA_964567335.1 uncultured Nannocystis sp.
GAGCGACGAGTCGATGATCCGGACCGCCACGTCTCCGGTCGACGCGCTTCGCGAGGACTGGACAACGGCGGTATCGGATGCGCTGGTTGTTCCGTCGGCGGGCGCCACGGCCATCGCCGGCGCCTCGAAGGCAGCCAAGGCGGCCGGAGCGGCGAACGCGGCGGCGAAGCTGCAAAAGGCGGCGAACGCGGCCAGGAAGGTGGCGTCTTATGACCCCTACGAGCGCACACTGAAGGGGGCCGTCGGGGCTGCCCGCAAGGTAGCACAGCGCTCCGGGCCCCTTACCCGATCAGCCATTGAGCACCTTGTGAGCAAGGATGCCGTCGTTGATCCGGCGGTCGAGCGCGCCAAGGAGTTCGCCGCCGGGGAGGCCGAGCTTCGCGCGGCGGAGCACGCCGAGAATCTTGGGGAGCTGAAGACCGGTGGCCGACCGATCGAAGAGGTTGGCCCGCCCATCCACGAGGCCATGTCGGGCGGTCCCGAGGGCGGCGCGTATGTGCGCGCCAAGATGAAGGAACAGGGGTTCCGCAAAGACATCGAAGAGGCCGCAGTCGGTAAGCCCAATGAAGACATGGTCGGGCACTTCGAGGACGAGCTGACCGACATTTTCGACAGTGCCGCCAAGGAGGCGGAGTCGGCGCACGCCACGCCGGAGGCGCTGACCCGGTCGCTCAAGAGCAATCTCAGTGCCGTGAATCAGGCGGCCACCAGAGAGGTAAAGCGGATCGCGAGAGAGGCCAAGACCGAAACGGGGAAAATCGAGAGAGAGATTGAGTCGGCGACGAGAAGGCCGCCCCCGATTGGCACGCCGGAGCCGCCCGCCGTCGGCCCGCTGAAGCCACGGCAGGCGCTCGAGATGGACATCGCGGCTGAGAAGGCTCAGCTCGACAGCGAGATCGCCGCCGTTCGCGGCCGCCTCGACGAAGCAATGAGCAACCTATCGGCCGACGTCCCCGGCGCGACGAAAAAGCGCGCCGCCATACACCGGGCGGCCAAGGCGGAGATCGCCAAGATCAACAGGCGCTCGGGCGCTCGCGTTCGTCTTCTCAAGGCCAAGGCCAAGAAGAAGATCGAGCGGGCGTACAGAGATTACCCGATCGACGAGATTGAGCCTGAAGCCCGCATGGCCTTCGAAGACGAGGTCTTCGATGTGCGCGACAAAGGAATAGCGGACACGCGAGCGGCCGCCGGCCGACAGGTTTCCGACATCGCGTCCCGCCGCAGCCAAATGCTCGACGCCGCCCGCGTTGGCTCGGTCGAGGTGCCAGGCGCGCAGCGCGAGCTTCGTGCCGCAGCCGCGAAAGAAATCGCCAGGCTTGGGCGCACGGCCACCCAGCGAACAAGGGACATCTTGGCCAATGAGTCCGGGCGTCTGCGAAGCGTCGGCAAAGAGGTGACACGGTCGAAGCGCGCAGCGGCGAAACAGCGGATTGACGAGGTTTTGGCCCGGAAAAAAGAGGCCAAAAAAATGCTGGTCGAGCAGCACCGCGCCGCGCTCGAGGACAACAAGGCGAGAAGGGCCGCCGCGAAGGCCGAGCGGGCCGCATTCAAGGAATCCCTTCCGGTTGCCGCAAGAACGGCGGCGCAAAAGGCGGCTCAGCAGGCAATCAACGAGGGAACCGACATCGCCACGGCCAGGACTCAGCTTACCGGCAGGCGCAACAAGCCAGGAAACGCCCCGCAGGAGGTGATGGCCCGCATCGAGCCGACCATGCCTCTCATCCGCACGGTCGACGGCGTCGACATGCGCAGGATGAAGGGCGAAGATCTGGCCAAGATCGAGCCGTCTCACATCAAGACAACGGCGACCGAGACCGCCAGTGACGTGGTGCGCGAGAATCTCCCGCTTATCGAAAAGATTGACCAGAAGAACGCCGAGCTTCTCCGCCAGGGCCTAACGGCGCCGGCCGGAAACGGCAAAACAATCATTTCCGCCGAAGAGGCGGCCCCGTATGCCGGCGTCTACGCGACAGACGAGTACACCGGGCGGCCCACGAAGCAGGTGCGCGCCAGGATGGCGACGCAAACGGTGAGAGAGGGCGGCCGCGAAGGCTTCCTCAAGGCCAAGTACAAAACATTCTGGAGCATCGCCGACAAGGTGATGCGCGGGCTCGAGAAAAACCCGGTTACTACCAGCATCCTGCACACGATGAAGGCCACGCGCACCGTCGCGATGGCCAACCTTTTCGACCAGATAGCTAAGCAGGACGGCATCCCGGCTGCCGAGATGGAAGAGATCGGCCGCATGTACGGGTTCGACGTTCCAGAGGGTAATCACGGCCCGGCCCACGTCAAATACCAGGGCAAATGGTACTCGCGCGACGCCACCATGGATTCTGAAGGGTATTACCGGATGGGCCGGCTCGGTGACGTGTGGGTCCCCTCCGATATTTTCTCGTCGATGCAGCGGACCGTGGAAACCCTCGGGCAGGTGGAGCGAATCGTCCAGCGGATGCGCTCGATCTTCTCCGTTTCTAAGGTTCTGCTCGGCCACGTGGCCCTTACCTACCAGTACATTCAAAACATGGCGCTGAACCCCCTGCACATGGGCAAGCCGCTCGCGGCCAAGATGGCGCGCAGCATCTTGAAGCGCGCCGCCTCGCCGAAGCTCGACAACGGCAAGCGCGCGGTCATCAGCACCGGGCTCGCCAGCGACGCTTCGAGCCTCTTCGGCTCCGAAGCCGAGCGGGTACGGGCAATCGACGAGTCGTCAATACTCGAGCGCGGCACGGCGGCTGTAGAGAGATTTTTGACGGAGGCGCGACCGCTCAAGTGGGCTGTCAACAAGTGGCGACTCGTTGACTTCGCCGGCAAGATACTGACGGCGGAGGTGTGGGCGTCAAAGAAAGCGGACGAGCTTGGCATAAGCTCCGACGAGGTTCTTGCCCGGGTCCCCGACGACGTCAAACTCAAGACAGAGCTCGCCGAAGAAATCGACAGGTACTTCTACCGCTACAAGGGCGTGCCGAAGTTCATTGAAATCATGGATCGCACTCTCGTGGTCCCGTTTGCGAGGTACGGAGCTGCCGCCTTCAACGGCGCGATGAGTCTGCCGTCGCGCACCGGGACAACCGGGCGCCTCGCGCTCGCCGTGCAGTCAGAGCGTCGCTCGAGAATCACCCCAGAGGAAAGACGCGCCGAGGACGAAACGGCCAAGGAGTCAACCTTCGGCCGGAACATCAGCGTCGACCAGTTCACTCGCGCCTTCGGGTACGACCCCGAAGGCGTGTGGGTCCTGGATCTTTCCCGCCTCACTCCGTTTGTTGGCTCGCCGACAGAGGCTCTGCACGTCATGCCGGGCGGGTACCTCGGCGTCGGCTCCGGCGGCGAGTACACCACGACGCCTCAGGTTGCCCCGTCCGGGTGGCTCGGTGAGGCTATCGTGCTTGGCCTTGGGCGCGACGAGTTTGGGCGGCGCCTTCAGGATGTCCCTCAGGGCATGCTTGGGCACTACGTCATGCAGGCGGCCGACACGATAGGCAAGGAACTTGGCGGCGATCCGGACGTGATGAGCGACGCCGAGATAGGGCTCTCCCGCGGCGCGGCCAGTGTGATTCGCCTGGCAAAGTACATGTCGCCGACGACGCTGGTGCAGATCGAAAACATCATGGGCCCGGCCGTGCGCGCATCGCTGGCGGACGATTCGGAGCTGACCGACAAAGCCAAGAGCAAGGTGTTCCTTGTCGAGTTTGCCCGGCTGCTGGGGCTGAAGCTGCGGCGCGGCGAGGAAGATTCGCTCGCCGACGTCTACGACTTCAAGTCCGCAATCGACGAGGCCAAGAAGGCCGGTAGGGCAAGGGCCCGGGGCGCCATGACGGACGACGAGTATGATCTCGAGGTAGAAAATGCCATCCGAGAAATCGAGAGGGCCAATGAGATACGCGATCGCCTTAACAAGTAGTCTCGCGGCGTGTAGCTGTGACACACAGGTGGGCGCACGTGTCTCGCTTAGAGGGTGTTACACGTGGAACGTTGACGCTGTCGACCGAGTCGTTGCATGGTTCGTTTGGGCGTTCCCGTGCGGGGTTCTGGATGGCTCCTTTCCTGATTTCTCGTGCGGGGCGCCCACCATTGACGGAACGGTGGTCGACTGTGTCGCGGACTACATCACAACGCCGAACGGGTTCGCCGGCGGGCGAACGATCGCAGCGAAGCACATCGAAGTCACAGAAATGCCAGTCGTCCGAAGCGCGCTTGTCCACGAGCTTGCACACGTCGCGCTCCTCCGGTCGAACGGAGACTCGGACGCGGAGCACACGGTCACGCCGGTCTGGGACTTCGTCGAAATGCGGTGGAACGCACTACGGGATGAGCCCGAGGAGGGCCATAGTGAATGACAAAGCAGACCCTTACGTCGTCTACGATGCGCACATACAGTCAGAGCGCCTCGACAAGATGCAACAGGAAATCGACGAGCTGACACACGAGGTCGATCAGCTGACCGAACACTATGAGCAGCAGCTCGAAATCAACGATCATCAGGGTGCCGAGCTGGCCGAGGTTCGCCAACGCCTTCACGATCTTGAGTCTCTTGCTCTTGGCCGTCTTCTTCACGCTCTGTGGGTGCCGCGAGCGCGGCATTGATCTTGCGCGTGGCGAAGCGCCACAGCACGGCACCAATAGCCGTGGAAATCCAGCCGATTGCCTTGATCAGGAAGGGAAGCGGGAACATGTTCCCAGGGTATGCGGCGGTGACGGCGCGGGGCTAGGGTGAGACAGCTAGCCGCCCGTCGCCGCAAAGAATGAATAGCCGTCGCGGTCGAGAAAAAAGGCAACCTTGCCGCTCCACTTGGCGGCGTAGGCCGCGTCAAACACCAGCAGTAAGCTGCTGCTGGTTGGCGACGATGGCTTGACGCCGGGCGGCGGAACAAAGTGGATCCTAGGGTCGGCAAAAAAGTGCACCGTCACGAGCGGCGAGCACAGGGCCGTATAGAACCAGGCCGCGCCCGTGCGCGCCGGCAGCAGCATGACCGTGCGCGCCCGGCCGGCATCGGCTTCGCTCAAAGCCTTCAGTACCCACGGCATTATGTTGGAGTATGGCGGGTTGCACCATACCAGGCCGGACCAGTCTTGCCTTAGGCCGTCGTCTGATTCGGTGAAGAACTTTGCACATTTGGCGTTGTCGGCGCTCGCGGCCACGTCGAGCGTGAATTCCCCGAATCGGAATCCGATGTTTTTGAAAAGCAGTGGCGGTGTTTCCCATGCGTCGCTGCTCATACCATCTTCTCCCGCTCGCGCCGAGCCCACTCCGCGATGCAGATCGCGTCGGCGACGTTGTGGTCGGCGATGGTTTCGTCGCCGGTGATCTTGCGCGCGTGCTCCACGCTGAGCGCCTTGGTGTCGCGCCCCCCCTCGCGCGGCCCGAAGATGACACTTTGCCACGTTTGTGGCGACACCTGAACCACGCCGGCCTCCAGCTCTGAAGCGGTCGCCAGCGCCATGCCGCGGTACTCGGCCAACTTTATTGCTGCCATTTTCGGCCCGAAAACCGAGCGCTCAAGGACAATGGCGGTTTCTGGGCCCGGGGCGATGAAATGGCATTGCAGCCCTATTGGAATTTTATCACCGTCGCAACTGCCGCGCCCGAGCATACCGTTCGCGGACTGGCACCAGGTCGCGATTCCTGTCGTTGCTCCCGGGTCTACCGCAACTATTCGCTCTGCCTTCCGCAGCGGCTCAAGCCACGCCGCCCGCGAGGCGCGGTCCTTCTGCGCTTGCGTTTTCTTTTTGCGCTTCTTGGCTTTCTTCTTTGGTGGGGTCACTCCCGCCCCCGCTCTTCCTCGTGATGATCCCTTATCGCCCTTTCAGCCTTGGCACACTCGGCCATTGCGTTCGCATTCGTTGCTCTGCACGAACTCATGCGTCCTCATTGACTTCCGCCACGGGCCAGACCGACCCACGCGGGATGGTTCCCCATCGCCCGGTGTAGACTCTGTCCTGATCGAAATCGCGAGCCAGGCGCCAGCGCCGACGCAACTCGTCACACGGCTCCTCGCGGCGCTCGCCGTTGCGAAAGAGCAGCGTCGCCATCATGCTGAATCTCGCAGTCTCGTCGTTGTTGTGGATGTCGCAGACCAGCGCCGAGCACAGAGGGCTGCCGTCGCGTTCGCAGTTCAGGCAGTCGTCTGGATGCACGATCATGCCAACCTGCACGAATGGCACTTGTCTCCCAGCGATGATGATGTCCGTCTCGTCGTCGCCTTCGCTCGCGGGGTCGGCCTTGGGGCACGACGCGCGTGACTGGTCGCAATCCGACTCGACGCGGCCGCACGCACAAAACCTTGGGCCAGGGATGTAGACGAACCCGTAGCCATCGGGCGTGACGAGCATGCGATCGGCAGCCCGCGCGATGGCGATCTGTGTCGCCGTCATGGCGGCAGACGAAACGATCGATCCTCCCGTCATTGCCGTTCGTCGCAGGAAAGCCCGCGCTTCATCCCGCTCGCGCACAAGCTCGCGGTTTCGCTCCTCCCAGTGCCGGTTGCAGCCCGGAGAAAGCCGGCACACGCCATCCTGGCCGCAGTCCTCGATCTCGCTGCGCTGCCGGATCTTCGGCAACGCGCCGCTGCACGTCGTCTGCTCGCGGTCGTAGTTGCGGACCATCCCGCAGCGCGAGCAGACGGACCAGCCATCGCGCTCGTGCTTCGTCCACTCGTGTCCGGCGCTACTCATGCGGCACCGCCTTCGGCCCGCGCTCGACGGTCAGGCTGTTAACCGCGCGCTTCGTTCGCGCGGT
>CAZMML010000195.1:0-6725 GCA_964567335.1 uncultured Nannocystis sp.
CAGGCGTAGCCGGCCTCGCCCTGCGGGTTCGGGAGGCAGAGCTCGCCGGGGCAGGAGTCGGGGAGGAGCGGCTCGCAGGTCGGGAGGCAGAGGTTGAGCACGCCGTCGTTGGCGATCACGCAGAGGGTGCCCGCCTCGTCGCAGGAGGGCTGCATCGAGCTGCCCTTGCAGAGCGCCACGCACACGCCCTCGCCGTTCATGTTGATGTTCCAGCACATCGCGCCCTTGTCGCACGAGTCGTTGCCGGAGACGGGGCCGTCGACGGTGCACTTGTCACCGACGCTGCCGGGGTTCGGCATGAGCTTGGTGCAGATGCTGGCGTCCCACGCGCCGTCGCCGTCGGTCGAGGCGGGCTTGCAGGCCTCGCCGTCCGGGCAGTCCTGCTTGTAGGGGTCGCACATCGAGATCTTCGGGATGTCCGGCTCGATCACGAAGCCGCCCGAGGACGAGCTGCCGCCGTCAGTCCCGCCGGTCGTCGGATTGGCGGTGGTGCTGGTGGTGCTGGTGGAGCCGCCGGTGGTCGAGTCGCTGTCGGTGGCGTCGGAGGTCTTGGTGGTGTTCGTCGTCGGGTTGCTCGTCCCCATCGGGCCGCTATCGCCACAGGCGAGGAGGAGCGCGCTACAGAGCAGGCTAGAAATCAAGGTGAACTTCTGCATGATCCCTCGTGAGTGCGTGTTTTTGTGCGTGGGGTTTGGCACGACCGGGTGGTGAAACCCTGCGCGTCCTCCCGTATGCCTCCCTCGCAGCATGCCATAACCTACGGAACAAGCGCAACTATCGAATTGAGTTTGCCCCATGTTGGCCGAACGAGGTCGGATGCCCCCAGAGCGAGCTCCTGCTACGCGTCCGCCCGCGGGAGCAGGCGACGGAGGTGATCATCAAAGAGGACGATCCCCGGGATCGTCACCCCTCCCTCGAGCATCGCGGCGCCCTGCTTGCGGAGTTCTGTGAGGCCGAGGCGGGTGATCATGGCGGAGACGTCATCACCCTGAACCGCCGCGACCAGGCGGGAGAGGTGGTTCTGGAGCTGACGCGAGAGGGCGCGCGCGGCCGGCCCGTCCCAGGGGGACTGGAAGACCGTACGGGTCAAGGCCTCCTGGAGCGCCTGCAGGTGCATCTCAGCGCTGACCTGGAGGCGGAGCCGAAGCACGTCGAGCGGCTCTCGACCTGTCTCGGAGGCCATCCGTACCACGGTCAGGGCGTCGGTGAGGTGCTCCAGGCGCGCGAGCCGGGCGGCGAGCTCGGCCGGGAGGCCGGCGGCCTCGAACTCGTGCGCGCGGGCGTGGAGCTGCGGGATCTTGCTCGACGGGAGGGCGCGCTCCACGTGGCTCAGGAGGTGCCGGGCGCGCTCGACGGTCCGCTGGTCGACGGTCTTGTAGGCGTCGCGCTCGAGCAGGGCGACGGTCGCGTCCTCGAGCGCGGCCTCGATGAGGGACATCGCGCGATAGACGACCTCCTGCCGGTTCTTGTCCTCGCAGGCGTAGAGGTCGCGTCGGAGCGCGTCGATCTCGCCGGCCGCGGAGGCGCCCATGTAAGCCTCGGCGATCGCGTGCGGCGGCCGCCCGGTGCTCGTCACGAGCTCGGGGAAGAAGGTCGCGCCGGCGTTGTCGATGATCTTGTTGACCACCATGGTGGTGGCGATCTCGCGGCGCAGGAGGTGGGTCTTCACCGCGTCGCCCGCGGCGGAGAGGATCCCCGCCGGGAAGTACTCGCGGACCATGCGCAGCGCGAGCGCCTCGGAGAGCGGCTCGCCGTCGAGGAGCTGGCGGTACACGAGCATCTTCGCGTAGGCGCAGAGCGTCGAGGCGTCGCACTTGTAGAGCCCGCCGCCCTTGCGCGCGCGGTTTCCGAGCTCGTCCTCGGTCGGCAGGCCGAAGGTGTCGGGGTTGAAGGGGACGTGCTGCACGAGGTACGAGAGCGTGCGCGCGTAGCGATAGACGTCGACCCGGCTGCGCCGGACGTCGTAGCTGACCATGCGACTCTGCGAGCGGTTGTTCGCCAGCACCATGTCGCAGACCTCGGTCGTCGCGGCCTTGAGGACCTCGTTGCGGCGCTCGCGGGTCAGCGTCCCGGCGGCGAGCAGCGGGGCGAAGAGGATCTTGATGTTGACCTCGTGGTCCGAGGTGTCGACGCCGCCGGAGTTGTCGAGGAAGGAGGTGTAGTTTTGGCCGCCGAGGCGCGCGAAGCCGGGGCGCCCGCGGTCGGTGATCGCCAGGTTGGCGCCCTCCGACATGACCTTGAAGCGGAGCTGGTGCGAGCTGACGCGGACGGCGTCGTTGGTCTTGTCGCCGACGTCGGCGTGGGTCTCCTCGCGGCTCTTGATGTAGGTGCCGATCCCGCCCATCCAGCACAGGTCGACCTTGAGCAGGAGGATCGCCTTGATCGCCTCCTCGCCGGAGACGGTCTGGCCCGGCGCGAAGCCGAGGAGCTCGCGCGCCTGCGGCGAGAGATCGAGCGACTTGGCGTTGCGCGGGTAGACGCCGCCGCCGGGGCTCAGCACCGCGGTGCTGTAGTCGGACCACTGCGAGCGCGGCAGGTTGAAGAGGCGCTCGCGCTCCGCGAAGCTGGCCGCGGGGTCGGGGGAGGGGTCGATGAAGACGTGCGCGTGGTTGAAGGCCGCCAGCAGCTTGACGGTGCGGCTGCGCAGGAGGCCGTTGCCGAACACGTCGCCGCTCATGTCGCCGACGCCGATCGCGGTGATCACGTCGACCTCGGGGTCGATCCCCATCTCGCGGAAGCAGCGCTTGGTCGTCTCCCACGCGCCGCGCGCGGTGATCCCGGTCGCCTTGTGGTCGTAGCCGTTGGAGCCGCCGGAGGCGAAGGCGTCGTCGAGCCAGAACTTGCTGCGCATGCTGACGCTGTTGGCGGTGTCCGAGAGGTGCGCGGTGCCCTTGTCGGCGGCGACGACGAGGTAGGGGTCCGGGCCCTCGGTGTGGAGGATCCCCGGCGGCGTGACCGGCTTGCCGCCCTCGACGTTGTCGGTGATCGAGAGGAGCGCCTCGACGAAGAGCTGGTAGTACTTGTCGCCGGCGGCGCGCAGCTCGTTGCGGTCGGTCGGGGCGCTGCGGAGGACGAAGCCGCCCTTCGCGCCGACCGGCACGATCAGGACGTTCTTCACCATCTGGGTCGCCATCAGGCCGTGGATCTCGGTGCGGAAGTCGTCCGGGCGGTCGCTGAAGCGGATCCCGCCGCGCGCGACCCGGCCGCCGCGCAGGTGCACGCCCTCGAAGTCCGGGTGGTAGATCCAGATCTCACGCAGCGGCTTGGGATCGGGGCCGAAGGGGACCTTCTGCGCGTCGAGCTTGAAGGCCATCGCCGGCGACTGATCGCGGCGAGCGCCGGGCGGGGTGGTGATGACGAAGGCGTTGGTCCGCAGGGTCGCGCGGACGACCTCGGCGAGGGCGCGCAGGACGCGGTCGGCGGTGTAGTCGGCGACGTCGCGGAGCTCCGCCTCGAGGGTGGCCTGGGTCGTCGCGGCGAGCGCCGGGCTGGCGCTGGTCGGGTCGAAGCGGGCGTCGAGCCATGAGACCAGCGCGGAGGCGACGGTCGGGTAGGCGACCAGGGTCTGGCGGATCAGGTCGGAGGTGAAGGGACAACGGACCTGGTGGAGATAGGCGACGTAGGCGCGCAGGATCTCGACCTCGAGCGCGGTCATGGTCGTCGACACGATCAGCTGGTTGAGCGAGTCGCGCCCGAGCGTGCCCGCGTACACGAGGCGCAGCGCGGCGCAGATCTCGTCGCGGCGGCTGATGATCGCGGTCGCGCGGTCAGGGCGGACGTCGAGGCGGTAATTGTCGAGCTCGAAGGCCGGGAGGTGGGCGACGTGGACCGGGCGGGTGTACTCGTCGACGACGTTGAAGCCGAAGCTGCCGATCAGAGGCAGCTCGTCGGAGAGGTTCATCACCTTGCGCGAGATGACCCGCATGTTGAGGCTGCCGGGGTGATCGCCGGTGACCGAGATGTAGAGGTCGAAGTCGAAGTCGGCGCCGTTGCGGACGTTCTCGATGCAGCGGAGGTCGCGGAGGAGGCGCTGATCGCCGGCGCGGCGCTTGTGCTCCTCGGTGAAGGCGGCGTGGTAGAGCTCGAAGAGCTCGTCGACGCGCTCGGGGCCGGCGAGCTCGGTCAGCGCCTCGCGCAGGCGCTCGTTCCAGCCCTTGGCGAGGGCGAGGACCTCGGACCGCACGCGCTCGGTGTCGACCGCGCCGAAGGTGGTCGGCCCCGTCATGTAGTAGTGGATGATCGCGTTGTCGTAGCGATCCATGTAGACGCCGAAGTCGGCGTAGGTCGCCCCGAACTCGCGCATCAGCTTCTCCTGCACCTGCAGGCGCAGCTCGTCGTTGAACTGCTCGCGCGGGAGGCTGACGAAGGCGAAGACGAAGCGGCCCTCCTCGCCGACGTTGATGTGGACGTCGGAGCCGCCCTCGACCTCGGCCCGGAGGACGCGGTCGGTGAGCTCCCAGATGCTGTCCTCGCTCTGCGTGAGGAGGTACTCGAGCGGGAGCGAGTTGAAGGCGTTTGTCAGGCTCTTGCCGCGGTGGCTGTCGATCGAGACGCTGCGGTCGGTCAGCAGCTTGCGCAGCATGATCCGCAGGAATGGGATCTCCTCCGGCGGGGTGTGCAGCGCCTTGTAGGTGAAGAGGCCGTTGATGAGGCAGGTCCCGACCGGCTGACCATCGCGGTCGATCCGGGTGATGATGAAGTGCCCGGGCTTGCCGCTGCGGTGGACCGGCGACTCCTCGTTGCTGCGCTGGTAGCGGACCGTACGGGCCGCGTCGCGGGCGTACACGGCGAGGCGCTCGGCGTCGCGCTCGCCGGGGGCGATCGAGGTGGTGCCGACGCAGCTGATCTGGCGCCCCTGGTCGTCGTACTCCTCGACCGAGAGCAGCACGAGGTTCTCCTCGCAGAGCCAGCGGACCATACCCTCGGTCTCGCGCAGGGTGAGGCCGCGCTTCTCGGTCTCGGCGTTCGCGGCCCGCAGGTAGTCGTCCGCGAGGTCCTGCAGGCGCCGCTTCATCGGCTGGAAGTCCCGCACCATCGCCTGGACGATCTTGAGGCGCTGGCGGAAGCGTTCGTCGAAGCCCTCCGCGATGTCCTGGCCGTCCTCGATCTCGGCGCGGATGACGGACTCGGGCGCGCCCATGCCGATGCTCAGGAGGTTGCCCGCGGGGTCGCGGCGGACCTTGATGACCGCGTTCATCAGGCTGGTGATCTCGAGCTTCTCGGCGCCGAAGAGCGCGCGCAGCGAGGAGACGAGGAAGGGCTGGTCCTCCAGACAGCTCTCGATCACGACGCTCGCGCCGCGCCGCACGTGCGTGTTGACCTCGCCGCGCGGGCGCACCCGCAGGGTGGCGAGCACCTGCTCGAGCTGCTCGACGAGCTCGGCGCTGGGGACCCGCCGGATGTCGCGCACGTCGACGGACGTGAGCACGGCCTTGCAGAGCGCCGCGAGGAGGTTGACGTCCGTGCCCGGGAGCTTCGGCTGGTAGGACGCGAGGACCTGCTGGACCTCGTGGAGCCGCTGGTTGCTCAGTTTTTGCGTCGCCATCGGCGGCAAGAGTCCGGCAGGCCGGGGCGTGGTGCAATCCCCCGGCGGCGACGGCGCTCCGGGGGCCCGGCCAGGGTGCCGCGCGGCGGCGCCAGGGAAACCCTGGGCCCGCGAGCGCAGCCCCCTGCGCACCCGGGGATCCATGACCTCACGCACGCGGGATCGGGCGCGCCTGCGGGCGCGCGGCGGTCCTATCCTGTCGCCTGTGCTTCCTGCCCCGGATCTTTCGGCCTGCCGCGCGCGTCGAGACCGGATCTCGGCCCGCCTCGGTGCGGCTGCGCTGCTCCTCCACGGCGGCGAGCGCCGCGTCCGCTCGCACGACACGGAGTACCGCTTCCGCCCAGACTCGAACTTCTACTACCTGACCGGGCTGGCGGAGCCGGACGCGGTCCTGGTGCTCCGCCCCGGCCGCGACCCGGGCCTGGTGCTCTTCATCCCCGATCAGGGGGAGCGCGACAGGATCTACAACGGGCCGCGCACGAGCCTCGAGGAGGCGCGCGCGACCTACGGCGCCGACGCGGCCTTCCTGATCTCGCAGCTCCCGACCGAGCTGAGGCGCCTGCTGGACGGGGTCGACGAGGTGTACCTGCCCTTCGGGACATGGCCCTCGCTGGGGCGCGCGGCCGCGGCGGCGATCGAGTCGCTGCGCGCGGGCGATCGCCGCGGCGAGATCGCCCCGACCTGCCTCCGCGACGCGCGCGCGCTGCTCGGCGAGGACCGCGTGGTGAAGGACGAGGCGGCGCTGGTCGCCCTCCGGCGCGCGCTCGAGGTGACGGCGGAGGGCCACGCGGCGGGGCTCCGCGCGGCCCGACCGGGGCGCTTCGAACGCGAGGTCGAGGCGGCGATCGAGCACGAGTTCTTCCGCCGCGGCGCGGCGCCCGGCTACGAGACGATCGTGGCCGCCGGGGCGAACGCGACGGTGCTCCACTACGTCCGCGGGCGGGCGCCGCTCCGGGCGGGCGATCTGCTGCTCGTCGACGCCGGGGCGGAGTGGGAGCTCTTCACCGGCGACATCACCCGGACCTTCCCGATCTCGGGCGAGTTCTCGCCGGCGCAGCGCGACGTGTACGCGATCGTGCTGGCCGCGAACGAGGCGGGGATCGCGGCCTCGACCTGCGCGTCGACCTTCGACGAGGTCCACGCGGCGTGCCTCCGGGTCCTCTGCGAGGGGCTCCGCGAG
>CAZMML010000196.1:0-6708 GCA_964567335.1 uncultured Nannocystis sp.
CTCCGCGACCTCTACGTCCGCGCCAAGAGCGGCACGGGCCCGCTCCACTTCATGCTCTCGCTCGACGCCCCCGACCTGCGCGCGCTCGACTGGGAGCGCCTCTGCGGGCCCCGCGGCGCAGGGATGGAGCCCGTCGGCCTCGACCAGCGCGTCGCCTACTCGCGCTACATCCCCAGCCCCACCGCCTACGAGCACGGCGAGCTCCGCGCCTCCGAGCTCCGCGCGCTGGTGCTCGTCGCCAACCCCGAGGGCCTGCAGAACTACCGCCTCGCCCCCTTCGACGCCGAGGCCGCCGTCGCCGCCGTGCGCGAGGGCCTCCCCGGCGTCCCCATCACGGTGCTAGGCCCCGTCCAGGGCGCCGCGGGGCCCTCCTCCGTCGACGCGATGTGCCGGCTCCTGACCGAGAGCTACTTCCCGATCCTCCACGTCATCGCCCACGGCCAGGTCTCCCGCGGCGACGACCCAGAGACCATCCTCTACCTCTCCGACGACGACAACCAGGCCAAGCCGGTCCCCAAGCCCGAGTTCGTCGACCGCCTCGGCCTCATCAGCGACGGCCGCCCCGACTTCATCTTCTTCGCCTCCTGCGAGGCCGGCGTGGACCCGCGGGAGGACGCCATGGAGGGCGGCGGCCTCGCGCGAAGCCTCGTCGGACGGCTCGGGATCCCCGCCGTGCTGGCGATGAGCAGCCGCGTCTCGATCGCCACGGCCCTCGCGCTCACCCGCAGCTTCTACGGACGCCTCCGCGTCCACGGCCACGTCGACATCGCCCTCGCCGAGGCCGGCGCCGAGCTCGCGGGGCGCCGCGACGCGCACGTCCCGGCGCTCTACAGCCGCCTCGGCGCCCTCCCGCTCTTCACCGTCGACGAAGCCGCCTCGTCCGGCCCCGAGCCGCAGTGGAGCGCGGACATGAAGGTCCTCGGCGTCGCCCTCCAGCGCGCGCTCGCTCGCCGCGAGTTCCTCGCCAAGGTCGGCCAGGAGACCGACGGGGTCGACACCGAGATCTCCGGGATCCGCCAGCGGATGCGCCACGACGGCCTCCTCCACGCCGGCGACATCCTCGCCGGCCGCTTCCTGCTCCTCGCCATCCTCGGCGAGGGCCCCTCCTCCGTCGTGTGGCGGGCGCACGACCGCGAGCTCAAGCGCGACGTCGCCCTCAAGGTCCTCCACTCCCAACACACCCGGCACCCCGAGCTCGTCCGCCAGTTCCGCCGCGCCTTCGAGCGGGTCCAGAAGCTCGAGCACGGCGTCGTCCGCCCCCTCGGCCCCGTCCAGGCCGAGCACGGCCGCGTCTTCGTCCCCCTCGAGCTGACCACGGGCGGGACCCTCGCCGAGCTCGTCCATCAGCGCCGACTCGCCCGCGAGGGCGTGATCCCGATCGTCATCAAGCTCGCGAAGATCCTCGGGCACGCCCACGAGAAGGGCCTGCTCCACCGCGACGTCGAGCCGAGCAACATCCTCTTCGACGCGCAGGGCGAGCCGCGCCTCGGGGACTTCGACATGCTCTTCGAACACGAGAAGCTGATCGACAGCGGGATCTCGCACGTCTCGCCGGGCGTCTTCCTCGCCCCGGAGTGCATCGCCGGCACCCCCAAGGCCAGCCCCGCGACCGACGTCTACGGCCTCGCCATGACCGCCCTCTTCATGTACACCGGCCGCCACCCGACCGAGGCGCTCCACGTCCCGCGCCGCTACTTCCGCCGCCTCGAGGTCCCGCCCCACATCCGCGCCGCCCTCCGCCGCGCCGTCGCCTTCGAACCCGAGCGCCGCTTCCCCACCATGCAGGCCTTCGCGGCGGCGCTCGAGAAGCCGCCCCCCCGCCTGCGCCAGCCCCTGGTCGCCGGCGCCGCGCTGCTGCTCCTCATCCTGCTCGTCTTCCTCGTCCTGCTCGTCGCGCGCTGAGCACCGCGGCGACCGACCCCGCGGCTCAGGCGACGCCGGGCACGGCCGCTCGCAGCGCCTCCTCGAGGAGCCCGAGCTCCGCCTCGGTGCCGACGCTGACGCGGAGGCACCCGGCCATCCGCGGGAGGGAGGAGGCGTCGCGGACCAGGACCCCGCGGGCCGCGAGCGTGCGGGCGATCCGCGTGGCGTCGTCGGGCGGGTCGACGCGCACGACGACGAAGTTGGCGTGCGCCGGGAAGACGCGCGCGCCGGGGATCTTGCCCAGGAGATCGACGAGGTGGTAGCGCGCGGAGATCGAGCGCTGCAGCATCTGCTTGAGCGTGTCCTCGTGCTCGCCCAGGATCATCTCGGCGATCGCCAGGCTGGTCGACGAGACGTTGTAGGGGTTGCGGACGATGTTGAGCGGGCGCCGCAGCGGCGGCGGCGCGACGCAGTAGCCGACGCGCAGCGCCGCGAGCCCGATCTTCGAGAAGCTGCTCATGTAGACGACGTTCTCCGGCAGACCCTGGCGCCAC
Source organism: uncultured Nannocystis sp. (assembly GCA_964567335.1). Taxonomy (GTDB): domain Bacteria; phylum Myxococcota_A; class Polyangia; order Nannocystales; family Nannocystaceae; genus Nannocystis. The sequence goes on from CAZMML010000196.1 coordinate 2,418, forward strand.
AGGGACGCGCCGGGGGCGTAGCGGATGTAGGCCTCGTCGAGCACGAAGACCGTCCGGGGGTGCTTGGCGATCAGGCGGTCGATCGTGGCCGCGTCCCACAGGCTGCTGGTCGGGTTGTTGGGGCGGGCGAGGAAGCAGAGGGCGGCGCCGAGGGCCACGTCGAGCGCCTCGTCCATCAGCGCCTCGTCGAGCTGGAAGTCCTCGGTCAGCGGGACCTCGAGCACGCCGATCCCGCGGCAGCGCGCGTTGTGCCCGTACATGTGGAAGGTCGGGGCCGGGACGACCATGAAGCTCGGCTCGCTCGGACGCCCGCCGAGCGCGTTGAGCAGGAAGCAGATCACCTCGTCGCTGCCGTTGCCGAGGATCACCGCGTCGGGCGGGACGCCGTGCCGCGCGGCGAGCAGGGCGCGGAGGCGACGGCCGGAGGTGTCCGGGTAACGCCCCAGCTCGACCTCCGCGACCCTCCGGCTCACCGCGGCCATCACCTCGGCCGGCCACGGCTCCGCGAGCTCGTTCGCCGCCAGGCGCGCCCGCGCGGGCGTCGGCTCGACATCGAACACCTCGAGCCCGGCCAAGGCCGGGCGGATGTGACGGGTCCACGGCGGAGGTGTCGTCATGGTCATGTCCTTTCGTCCAGGGCGTGTCGGCCGCGCGGGGCGGCGCCCGCGGACGGTCGAGCCGACGCGGGCCCGGGGCGAGCGGCGAGCGGATCGGGGCGCAGGAGCCCGCGCTGTGGGAGGCTCGGTGGCGTCGCTGGCCGCATCGTGGGCACGGTACAGCGGCCCCGGCCGGGACGGAAGTGAAACCTGCAGGGGAGTCCTGCTATGCTGGGGGGGCCGCTGATGTTCACGCCGCGCCGAGCCCTGGTCCTCACGCTTGTCCTCGCGGGGTGCTCGCGGGGGGGCGGCGACGGCAGCAGCGGCGACGCGGACTCGTCGAGCAGCAGCAGCGGGAGCGGCGGACCGCCCGCCGAGGAGGTCCGACCCTCCGAGTCTTGCGAGGGCGCCCCCTTGGTCGTGGACGGCGTGTACTCGGGGAACCTCCGCGGGAGCGCCAGCGACGCGGGCCCCGGCGGCGTGTGCGGCGAGGGCGGCCCGGACATGTTCGTGCGCGTGCAGGTGGAGGTCCCTGCGGACGTGTGGGTCGACGCGCGCGGGGTCGGCTTCTCGCCGCGCGTCTCCCTCGCGCTCGAGGGCTGCGGCTCCGACCGCGACGTGGCCTGCGGAGCGGCGCCCGTCGAGGCGCGAGGGCTGGGGATCGGGAACGTCGTACACATCGCGATCGGCGCCGACCCGGAGGTCTTCGCGGCGCTGAGCGACGCGCAGCCCTCGCCCGAGGAGGACGATCCGCTGGCCTTCGAGGTCGAGGTCCGCAGGACTCGGGTGCTCGCGGCCGGCGAGGTGTGCGAGCCCGAGGGCCGCGGACGCTGCGCCGACGGGACCTGGTGCGCCCTCTCGGCGCAGGGCAGCGTCCGGGTCTGCACGCCCTTGCTCGGGGACACCTGCGTGAGCGCCGAGGACCTGCGGGTCGAGCTCGTGGACGGCGTGGGGACCTGGACGATCGACCCCTCGTCGCCGCAGACCGACGCGCACCTCCACAGCTGCACCGGGGCCGGGACGCGAGAGCGGGTGCTGCGCCTCGAGCTCCCCGGCGGGCCGCCGCTGCGCGCCCTCGCGATCGAGGCGATGGACCCGGACGTCGGCCTGGCGCTGCGTACGCCCGGGTGCCTCGCAACGGACGAGGTCGCGTGCGCGGCGCCGGCGACAGAGGGGGCCCGGGTGGTGCTCTCGGGGCTCGACGCGCTCCGCCTCCGCGGGGTCCGGCCCTACCTCTTCGTCGAGCTCCCGAGCGACGAGGCGCCGCCTCTCGAGCTCCAGTTTCGCCTGGTCCCCGACCCTCAGATCTCGATCGAGTGACCCGGGCGTGAGATCGCTGCGCTTGCCAGCGGCGAGGGGGGCCCCTATGCTCGCCCGCCGCCCCCCCGGGACACCACCACCGAGAGATCCAATGGCTAGCCGACTGTTTACCAGCGAGTCCGTCACCGAAGGCCACCCCGACAAGATGTGCGACAAGATCAGCGACTCGATCTTGGACGCGATCTTGGCCCAAGACCCCCGGGCGCGCGTCGCCTGCGAGTCGCTGGTCAAGACGGGCTACGTGAACGTCGCCGGTGAGGTCACGACCAGCACCTACGTCGATATCCCGCGGATCGTCCGCGGCATCATCCGCGAGATCGGCTACGTCAGCTCGGACATGGGCTTCGACGCCGACAGCTGCGGCGTGCTGGTGGCGATCGAGGGGCAGAGCCCCGACATCGCCATGGGCGTCGACGAGGGCACCAACAAGGAGCAGGGCGCGGGCGACCAGGGGATGATGTTCGGCTACGCCTGCACCGAGACCGACGAGCTGATGCCGATGCCGATCAGCCTCGCGCACAAGCTCACCCGCCGGCTCACCGAGGCCCGCCGCGCCGACCCCAAGACCTTCCTCCGCCCCGACGGCAAGAGCCAGGTGACCGTCGAGTACGACGGCGGCAAGCCCCGTCGGGTCGACACCATCGTCATCTCGACCCAGCACAGCGCGGAGGTCTCGACCCCGACGCTGCGCGAGTACGTCATGGAGGAGGTCGTCAAGAAGGTGGTCCCGGCGCACCTCCTCGACAAGAGCACCAAGTACCACATCAACCCGACCGGGCGCTTCGTCGTCGGCGGGCCGATGGGCGACAGCGGCCTGACCGGCCGCAAGATCATCGTCGACACCTACGGCGGCATGGGCCGCCACGGCGGCGGCGCCTTCTCCGGCAAGGACCCCTCGAAGGTCGACCGCAGCGCGGCCTACTACGCCCGCTACATCGCCAAGAACCTGGTCGCGTCGCGCCTCTGCACGCGCGCCGAGATCCAGCTCGCCTACGCGATCGGCGTCGCCCGCCCGGTCAGCATCGCCGTCGACACCTTCGGCACGGGCCGCCTGCCTGACGACCGGCTCGCGCACCTGATCGAGACCCACTTCGACGCCCGCCCCGCCCAGCTTATCCGCGAGCTCCAGCTCCTGCGCCCGATCTACGCCCAGACCGCCGCGTACGGGCACTTCGGCCGCAGCGAGCCCGAGTTCACGTGGGAGCGCACCGACCACGCCGAGGCCCTCGCCGCGGCGGGCGGCGCGTCGTCTTGAGCCGCGTCCTCGTCTTCGGCAACTCCGTATCCGGCAAATCAACATTCGCGCGCGCCCTCGCCGCGCGCGAGGGGCTGCGCCACCGCGGCGACGACACGCTCGTCTGGGAGGCCGAACGGATCGCCGTGCCGCGCCCGATGTCGGCGATCCTCGCCTCCCTCGAGGAGTTCCTCGCCGCGAACGAGGCGTGGGTCATCGAGGGCTGCTACGGCGAGCTTGTCGAGGCGACCGCGACGCGCTGCACCGAGCTCGTCTTCCTCAACCCTGGCCGCGACGCGTGCCTCGAGAACAACCGGCGCCGCCCCTGGGAGCCGCACAAGTACGCGACCCCCGAGGCGCAAGACGCGATGCTCGCGGCCCTCCAGGAGTGGGTGGCCGCGTACTACACCCGCGACGACGCCTGGTCGCTCCGCTACCACCGCCGCGTCTTCGACGCCCACCCTGGCCCGAAGCGCGAGATCACCAGCGCCGCGTCCATTCCACGGTGATCCGCGGGCCCGCGGGGCGCGGAGAGCCTCCCCGGCGAGACCCGGCGGCGCCGGAGTAGGGTCCCCGCGGACGGCGGGCTCACGCGGGAGGCGCGGTCACCCGCACCGGGATGCACTCCTCCTCGACGTGGTCGACCAGCACCGAGAGGCAGGTCTCGCCCTCTGCGACCCCGATGAAGGCGAAGTTGCCGGAGCCCGCGACGCCCTCGACCTCGAAGATGTCGCGGTCCCCGCTCACCAGCTCGAGCTGCTCGTCGACATACTCGATGCTGCTGCTGCTCTCGAGGCGGGCGTGGACGGACACAGCCACTCCGACCGGCAGCTCGATCTCGTTGAATTCGAGGCGGACGGGGAAGGGCGGCTGGCTCTTGAGATCGAAGACGATCGCCTCGTATCGGGGCCCGCAGGCGACGAGCCCGGCCGCGAGGCAGAGGGGGACGTGGACGAGACGCTTCACAGGACACCTCCAGTGCTGCCGCTGCTGCCGCCGGTCGAGCCGCCGCTGCTCCCGCCGCTGCTCCCGCCGCTGCTCCCGGTGCTCCCGCCAGAGCCCGTCTCCGAGCCCCCGGTCGTCAGGTCACCCGTCGTCACCGCGACGTCGGACACGGTCACGGGCAGCTCGACCGTGAGCG
>CAZMML010000197.1:0-6665 GCA_964567335.1 uncultured Nannocystis sp.
GGTGGCGGACAAGCGCCGCTACCGGAGCTTCAAGATCCGCGGGCTCGGCGGGCTCGCGCAGGGGGACCGCCAGAACGACGACTTCGCGGGGATGTATGAGGTGCTGAGCCGGCGGATGCGGCGGGCGCTCGACCAGGAGGGAGCCGCCGAGGGCGAAGAGGGCGACTGGTCGCTGCCGGACCTGATCGTGATCGACGGCGGGAAGGGGCAGCTCGGGCGGGCGGTCGCGGTCTTGCGGGAGCTCGGGGTGCCGATCGGGGAGGACGGGGTCGACATCGTGTCGCTGGCGAAGGAGCGGCGGCAGGAGCTCGGGCGGGGGAAGGCGGCGCTCGAGAAGCTCAAGGGGATGCGCTACGCCGACGCGGCGGCGGCGCTCAACGCGGCGGCGACGTTGACCGCGGAGGACGGGCCCAAGGCGAGCGCGCTGGTGGAAGAGACAGGAGAGCAGCGGCCTGGGCAGACCTACCAGGACTATGTGGTCCAGCGGGGCGAGGACGGCGAGGACGCGGAGTGGGAGATCCGGCCCGAGCGGGTGTTCGTGCCCGGGGCGAAGGAGGCGATCCGGCTGCGAGCGGGGAGCTCGGAGCTCTATTTGCTGACGCAGGTGCGGGACGAGGCGCACCGCTTCGCCATCAGCCACCACCGCAAGCGCCGCGGCAAGCGGGCGCTTCACAGCGTGCTCGACGACATCACGGGGGTCGGGCCGGCGCTGAAGAAGGCGCTCCTGAAGCACTTCGGCTCGGTGGAGGCGATCCGCGCGGCGGAGGTCGACGCGATCGGCGCCGTGAAGGGCGTGGGGGCGACGCTGGCGCGGCGGATCCACGAGGCGTTGCGCGAGGCCTAGCCGCGATCAGGAGCGGCCTCCGACGAAGCGGCGACGTCCTTGTCGGCGGTGCGGACAGCGATGAAGCAACAAGTGGCCGCGAGGACCAGGGTGGACGAGGTGACGAGGAAGGTCTGCTGCGCGCCGTAGATGTCGGCGACCTTGCCGAAGAGCGGCGGGGCGGCCATGTCGCCGAGGAAGTGGAGGACGAAGACGGCGAGGGCATAGGCCATCGCGCGCTGGTGTCCCGGGACGACGTTGGCGATCTGAGTGTTGACGGAGGGCATGCAGAGGAAGAGGCACGTCGCGCCGACGCCGAGGGCGGGGAGGAAGACGGCGCGGGTTTCGGCCTGGAAGCCGAGGATGAAGGCCGGGAGCGCGAAGGCGTAGGAGAGGCCGGCGAGGAGGGCGTAGGCGCCGGCCGTACGTTTGGCCAGCTTGTCCCCGAGCCAGCCCGCGAGGCCGCTGCCGATGAGGCCGCCGACGAGGCCGATCACGCCGAGCGCGAGGGAGGCCTCGACCTTGGTCATGCCGCGCTCCTCCTGGAAGAACTTGACGCTGTAGTGGAGGATCGGGACGAGGATCATCACCGCGAAGGCCTGCGCGAGGATGATCAGGATCAAGGTGCGGTTGCGGAGGAGGGCGAAGTACTGCTTGATGCCGGAGTCATGGTGGGCAGCGCTGGGTGCGGCGCCGCCGCGGCCTGGCTCGGCGAGGCTCGCGATCAGGAGCGCGACGAGGAGGCCCGGGGCGCCTGCGACGTAGAAGGCGTTCTGCCAGCCGCCGGTGTACTGGGTGACGAGGCCGCCGATCAGGTACCCGGCCGTACCTCCGAGGGGCATGCCGAGGAAGAAGAGCGCGAGGGCGCGGCCGCGGACGCGCTCGGAGAAGAAGTCGGCGACGAGGGTGGGTCCGATGACGAGGCAGCCGGCCTCACCGACGCCGATCAGGAAGCGGGACACGAAGAGGGTGGTCTTGTCGGTCGCGAGGCCGGAGCCGATCGTGGCGATGGACCAGATGAACACGCACGCCGCGAAGAGGAGGGTCCGACGGTAGCGCCCGGCCGCGTAGCCGATCAGCGGGGCGAAGACCATGTAGCCGAGGGTGAACGCGGACCAGAGCGCGCCGAACTCGGCCTTGCTCATCGAGAACGCGGTCTCGATCTCGGTCTCGAGCGCGCTGACGACCTGGCGGTCGGCGTAGTTGAGGAAGTTGGCGAAGAAGACGACCGCGAGCGCGTAGGCGAGGTAGCGGTTGGAGAAGTGAGGGCGCGCGGCCATAAAGTTGCGGGAGGATACTCCGAGAGGGGGACGGCGCTCGCGTGCACGGCCTCACGCGCGCGCAGAGAGCGTCGGCGGCTATGCTGCCGCCCCGTGGAGCCGGACCTCCGAGCCCGATCGATCCGCACCCTCGCGTGGCTCGGAGACGCCGAGTACGAACGAGAAGTGCGGCTGCGGCTCGCCCGACGCGGCGACTACCCGACAGATCGGCTGCACGCGATCAAGGCGCGGGTCGTGTGCGCCGAGGCGCAGGCGGAGCTGCTCGCGGCGATCGAGGGCGAGCTCGACGAGGTGGAGGCTGGCTTCGTCCGCCGGGGGCGCAACGTCCAGGTGAGGTCGTCGGGCCGCGGGGTGCGGGATGTCCGTTCGTACCGGGCCGCGACGGGGTTGGAGGCGCTCGTCGCGTACTGGTGTCTGGGGGACCCGTCCTCGCGGGCGCGCTTCGACGAGCTGGTGGCGCCGCGGCTGGAGCGGGCGATCGATCGTGCGCTCGGCGGGGGCGAGGATGTGGTAGCTTGAGGGGCGATGCGGTGTTCGGGCCGATGTGTCGCGCTGACAGTGTCGACGGTGCTCTACGGTTGTCCGCCGGTCCCCTTCACGAACGACAGCTACGGGGGCTCTCCGGGCGACTCGGGGGGCTCCTCGAGCGGGAGCACGAGCGGGGGATCGAGCGGCGGGAGCACCGGGGCGACCACGGGTGAGGCGCCGCCGGAGACGGCGACGGTGGTGCACAGCTTCGGCGCCTACGTGATGTCGCCCTTCCTCGAGATCGAACCGTGCGTGCAGTGGACGCTGCACAACGAGGAGACGATCTACGTCAACGCGGTGACGCTCTCGAACGACGGCGGGTACCACCACAGCAACTGGTTCGCGGTGCCGGAGGAGCTCTACCCCGGTGAGGACGGCTACTGGGGGTGCGGCGAGCGGGGCGGGTACAACGAGGTGACGGCGGCGGTGCAGGGGACGGTGATCTTCGCCCAGTCGACCCAGTCGCGCTACGAGGTGATGGCGCTGCCGCCAGGGGTGACCGTGAAGGTGCCGCCGAGGCACAAGCTGATCGCGGGGACCCACCTGCTCAACCTCGGGAGCGCGGAGCTCCAGTCGGAGCTGCGGATGGCGCTGGAGATCGTGCACCCGCGGGACGTCGAGGTGGTCGTGGCGCCGATGCACCTCGACTACCGCGACCTCCACATCCCCGCGAAGCGGCGGAGCCGCTTCACGAGCGGGTGCGCGTTCGCCGGGACCTACGAGGACGCGACGAAGCATCCGCTCGACGTCAAGCTCTACTACGTGCTGCCGCACTATCACTACCTCGGGGAGACCTTCAAGCTCGAGATCCTCGGGGGCCCGCGCGACGGCGAGGTCCTCTTCTCGCTCGACGGCTTCAACGGGGACGCGAACGGGCGGGCCTTCGACCCGCCGGTCGACCTGAGCGGCGCGAACGGGCTGCGCTTCGGGTGCGGGTACAACAACTGGCTCGACAAGGACATCGGCTACGGGATCGGCGACCAGGAGATGTGCTCGATGCTCGGCCTCGCGGACTCGCGGGTGATGATCGAGGCGCGGATCCCGGACGGGTCCGCCGTGGTCGGGGAGGAGGGCGACGTCCTGCTCAACGAGGGCGAGTGCGACTCCTTCGCGGTGTTCAAGAACCCGGCGCAGGGCCTCCCGACCGCCGCGGAGCGCGAGGGCCCCTTCTACGTGCCGCCGAGCGACCCAGGCGACGTCGACCTCGAGCCGAGCAAGCCCTGCGTCGACAGTGACCTCGCCGCGGAGCCGCATGAGCCGGTGACCTTCGCGAGCGTGCGCGACGCGATCTTCACGCCGAGCTGCTCGTTCTCGTCGTGCCACGATCCGTCGACGCCGGCCGCGGGGCTCGACCTCCGCACGGCCGAGGGGATGCGTGAGCGGCTCCTGGGGCACACGGTGACAGCGAACACGCCGCTGAAGCTGATCGAGCCGGGCGAGCCGGACGCGAGCTGGATGGTCGAGCTGGTCCAGCGCTGCGAGCCGCGCGACGCGGGCGGGCAGGTGGTGCGGCACATGCCCTTCAACGCGCCGACGCTGCTGCCGGACGAACTCGTGGCGAAGCTCCGCGCGTGGATCGCCGCGGGGGCCCCTGGCGACTAGCCGAACGGCCACGTTGAGCTGGTCGACTTGTGGAGCCAGCGGTGCGTGTCAGCGCTAGGTGAGCTGGCAGAGCGTCGCGTGGGTGACGCGGAGGTAGTCGGCGGGCGCCAGGACGAGCTGGAGGCCGCGCGCGCCGGCGGAGACGGAGATCTGGTCGAAGAGGGCGGCGGTCTCGTCGAGGAAGACCGGGTAGGCCTTCTTGCAGGCGAGGGCGGTGACGCCGCCGCGGACGTAGCCGGTGAGCGGGAGGACGTCGCGGAGGGGGACGAGCTCGATGCGACGGTCGCCCGTGGCGCGCGCGAGGGCCTTGAGGTCGAGGTGGGCGTCGCCGGGGACGACGGCGAGGCAGACACCGAGGCGATCGCCGCGGGCGACGAGGGTCTTGAAGACCTGCTCGGGGGGTAGGCCGACCTTGGCGGCGACGGTGGTGGCGGAGAGGTCCTCGAGGTCCACCTCGTAGCTGCGCAGCTCGTAGGCGACCCCGAGGCCGTCGAGGATCCTGACGGCGTTGGTCTTCACTGCGGGACGACGCGGAGGATCTTGCCGTCGACGGGGGCGTTGAAGTCGTCGAGCTCGACGACGGTGAAGAGCACGTCGCCGAAGCCGGTGGTGCCGAAGCCGAGGATCCGATCGGCCTGCGAGGCGACGACGCCGAGGTCCTGGACGTTGTTGCCGTCCCACACGAGGGCGCGGATCTGGCCGTCGCAGTAGTCGCCGTAGAGGTAGGTGCCGGCCCAACCGGGGACCTCGCAGCCGCGGTATACGGCGCCGCCGGTGACCGAGCAGCGGCCGCCGCCGTGGTCGTACTCCGTGAGCGGGGCGGTGAGACCCTGCGAGTTGACGCCGTTGGGCGGGGCGGTGTCGTCGCAGTTGCCGCTGAAGCAGTTGTTGGCCTCCATGAGGCTCCACCCGTAGTCGGCGCCCTTGGCGACGACGTCGACCTCTTCGTAGTTGTTCTGCCCGACGTCGCCGACGTAGAGGGTGCCGTCCTCGTCGAAGGAGAAGCGCCACGGGTTGCGGAAGCCGAGCGCCCAGATCTCGGGGGCGTAGTTGTTGTCGCCGACGTAGGGGTTGTCAGCCGGGATGGTGTAGTCGAACCCGTCCAGCATGTCGCAGGCCTGGCAGGGATCGTTGCTGTCGGGGTTGCCGTCGGGCTCGACGTCGATGCGGAGGAGCTTGGCGTGGAGCGAGGTGAAGTCTCGGCCGGTGTCGTACTGGTCGTTGGAGCCGCCGCCGTCGCCCATGCCGATGTAGAGGTAGCCGTCGGGGCCGAAGGTGATCATGCCGCCGTTGTGGTTGCTTGCAGGCTGGCTGATGGCGATGACGAGGCGCTCGGAGGCCGGGTCGACCTTGTTGGGGTCGTTGGGGTCGAGCTTGAACTCGGCGACGTAGGTCGGCCCCGGACCCTGCCACATGCCGGGGTTGTAGTTGACGTAGACGCGCGGGTCGGTGGGGTAGTTCGGGTGGAAGGCGAAGCCGAGGAGGCCCTGCTCGGGGCCGATCTGCATCGGGACCTTGTTCTTGACGTCGAGTTCCATGAAGTTCTCGGCCGGCGCGGTGTTGGCCCCGGGCTCGAGGATCTTGACGCGACCGCCCTGCTCGACGACGAAGAGGCGCAAGGGGTCGATGGGGTCGGGGACGGCGAGCACCGGACGATCAAAGCCGGTGGCGAGGATCTCGACGCTGTAACCGGGCATGCCGTTGACCGGCGCGTAAGGACAGGCGGGCTCGCCGGTCGTCGTGTCGGTCTGGCTCGTCGAGCCCATGGTGGTCGGGCCGATGGTCGGGTCCGTGGTCGGATCGCCGGTGGTGCTGTCGGTGGTGCTCGAAGTGGGGTTCGTGGTCGAGGTCGTGCCGCTCGTGAGGTCAGGTCCCGTGGAGCTGCCCCCGGTCGAGCTCGCGGCGGTGGTCGAGCTCTCGGTGGAGCCGCCGCCGCCGCCGCCGTTGCACGCCAGCGCGGTCGAGAGGAGCAAGGAGAAGGTTGTAAGGGGGCGCGCGATCATGACGCGAGCCTAACACGCGCCTGCGGGCGTGGGCGCGCGGGTCACTTGGTCGTGACGCAGATGGCGTTGACGCCGGGCGCCTTCTCGGGGGCCTCGTCGACGATGTTCTTGCTGAGGTCGATGACCTTGACGCGACCAGCGCTGGCCTCGCTGGTCCAGAAGCGACGGCCGTCGAGCTTCGAGTTCTTCTTCAGCTTGTTGAGCTCGCCGGGCTTGGGGAGCCGCCAGGTCTTGATCCCGCCGATATCGAGCTTCTCGCAGCGCTCCTTGGCATCGCCGAAGAGCATGCGTGGCGGGAGCCGAGCGCCGGGCATGTCCGTCTCGAACACGAACTCTTTGGGGGGGTTCTTCTTCTTGTGCTCGTCTTCGCCGGTCTTGGTCTCGCCGGTCTTGGTCTCGCCGGTCTTGGTCTCGCCGGTCTTGGTCTCG
>CAZMML010000198.1:0-6661 GCA_964567335.1 uncultured Nannocystis sp.
ACTTCCTGGAGCCCCCCGGCGACCTCGCCGCCCTCGGCCAGAACATCGGCGACGCCCTGCGCGAGAGCCTCCGTCTCCCGGTCCTCGCCCTCGCCGCCCTGCTCGAGCGGATCGCCCCGCACGCCGGCGCCTTCGCGGGCGACCTCGGGCGCCTCCTCGGCGCGATCCACGGCAAGCTCGACGCGATCACCGGCGACGGCGGCCTGCTCGGCTCCGTCAAGGCCCTCGACGAGGGCCTCGACCTCCTGCGCCACTTCGACCTCTCCCCGATCAAGGACCCGCTGCGGACCCAGGTCTACCAGCCGATCCAGGGCGTCGTCGCCGCCATCAACCCCGAGCCCCTGCGCGCCGTCCTCCAGGCCGTCAAGGACGCCCTCGGCGGCCTCCTCGACCTCGCGAGCCTCATCGACCGCGGCACCCTCGACGAGCTCGACTCCACCTACGCCGAGGCCGTAAACAAGCTCGCCGAGTTCTCCCCGCGCAAGCTGATCGCCGACACCGTCGACCCCGTCTACGAGGAGCTCCTCGCCGAGGTCCTCCCGCTCTTCGACCTCGTCACCCGCCTGCGCGAGGCCGTCGACAAGGCCGCAGACGAGGTCCCGCCCGCGATCGTCGCCCAGCTCCGCCGCGTCGAGGAGGCCTTCGACGCGCTCCTCCGGGCCCTACCCCTGCAGCCGACCGGCGGGCCCGCGGTCAGCGCCAGCGCCAGCGTCAGCGTCGGCGGAGGAAGTTGAGGGAACCGTCATGTCGCTCGGCTACTGCATCCTCCACGCCAACCAGATCGACGTCGCCCTCACCGGCATGCGGGAGGACGCCACCGCCGCCGACGAGGGCGTCGACATGGGCCTCGGCGCCCTCGCCCTCCACCAGCCCGACCAGCTCATCACCGGCTACCTCGACGGCGTCCTGCGCCAGATCCAGGCCCTGCTGCAGCGCGTCGAGCAGGCCTTCCGCGCCGAGGGCGGCGCCTTCGCCGAGCTCCGGCGCGTCATCAGCGGCCTCGGCCAGGCCCGCTTCGACGAGCTGCGCCTCACCCCCTGGGTCGACCGCGCCGCCGACCTGATCGCCGCCCTCGAGCCCGTCGCCCTCGCCGGCAAGCTCGACGCCATGCTCGAGCGGATCGCCGTCGCCCTCCCCGAGCTCGGCGGCGGCGGCCTCCTCGACGGCGTCCTCGACGTCGCCCTCGGCGGCCTCGACACCCTCGAGCGCCCGCGCCTTGGGGGCAGCGACGACATCCCCGCCCACCGCGCCTTCCGCATGGCGCGGATCGTCCGCTACTGGCTCGGCGACGCCCTCGCCGGCCTGCGCGAGCGCCTCGCCCAGTTCGACCTCGTCGCCGCCCTGCGGGCCGCGCTGCGCGAGCTCACCGGCGGCCTCAGCGCCCCGGACGCCGGCGTCCTCCGCGACCTCAGCGAGAAGGTGCGCGGCAAGCTGCGCCCCTTCGCCGTCGCCCGCGACGCCCTCCTCGCCGTCCGCGTCTCCGTCCGCGTCGACGCCGGCGTCCAGCCGCTGCCCGACCCCGGCCAGCTCTGGCTCGACGACAACCTCGCGACCCCGCACGACTACCGCCACCCGCTCTGGTGGCTCGACCTCTCCGGGGGGATCGGCGCCTTCGCCTTCTCGGTCGTCGACGTCCAGCGCTTCGGCCCCTTCTACGCCCCGCGCGCCGGCGACGCGATCCTCTGCGTCCTGAACCTCGCCTGGCAGACCGTGCGCACGATCGTCCGCGCCGTCCGCCCCGAGTTCCTGCGCAAGAACCACTCGACCACCCCCGGCGCCTTCTGGTTTAGCGAGCTCGGCGACTTCTGCGTCCAGCTCTTCCTCAACCTGCTCGGCTCCATGCACGAGGCCGCCCACGCCGGCTCCAACTGGGTGATGTCCTTCGCCTGCCGCCTCGGCCGGTGGTTCACCTTCACCCTCCAGCCGCGCCTGCCCTACCTCTTCGCCCGCTCCGTCTGGTACCTCCGCGCCTGGCGCGAGCAGGGCTGGGTCACCGAGCACGTCGTCGCCGCCGGCCAGACCATCGAGTCGATCGCCGCCGAGAAGAACCTCGACCCCGAGCGCCTGCGCGTGTGGAACCGGATCGCCGCCGGCAACCAGCCCGAGGCCGGCGACAAGCTCGTGATCCCCGCCGATCCCCCCGGCGACGGCGCCGGCCGCAGCAAGGCCAGGCTCTCCTTCGTCCGCCACACCTGGAGCGCGTGGTTTTGGATCTGGCTCGTCGGCGCGATCAACGGGATCTGTCAGGGCTGGGACGACATGCAGCTCGACAAGCTCGGCGAGACCCGCTTCGTCAAGGTCGGCCTCTGGCTCGGCCCCGTCGTCGGCCTGCTCGCCGCGATCTTCCTCCCCTGGGCGATCGCCGAGGGCTTCGCCGGCGTCGAGTACGAGATCGACTGGGCCAGCTTCACCGCCCTCGTCGGCATGATGCTGCTCATGATCGGCGTCATCGCCGGCTCGATGTACTCGACCAACGCCACCCGCGGCGTCTGGTGGGTCATGCTGATCGTCGCCGCGCTCGTGCTCGGCCTGCTCTTCATCCCGGTCCTGGTGATCTGGCTCAAGGACAACCCCGACCTCAAGACCGCCGGCGGCTTCCTCTACACCTGGTCCCTGCTCATCGGCGCGATCGTCTTCGGGCTCCTCACCACCATCCTGTGGTGGATGGCGATCGACGACGGCCGCGACAAGGAGGGCAAGTTCACCGGCCTGCGCGCCGCCACCTCGCCCTACAAGCTCCCCTGGCCCAAGGACGACGTGTGGATCTGCGGCCAGGGCTTCCACGGGATCTTCAGCCACTTCCTGCGCGACAACGCCTTCAACCACTACGGCTACGACTTCCTCGAGGCCAAGGACAAGCCCGCGCTCGCCGCCCGCGGCGGCCTCGTCGCCACCATCCGCCAGTCCAACCCCTACGGCTCGCCCAACCAGAACGACATCGCGATCCTCCACCTCGACTGGAGCGAGGGCCACGACCCCGGCACCGAGTTCGAGCGCGTCCAGACCGCCTCGCACTACATCCACATCGGCCCGCGGCGGGCCCGCATCGACATCGACCAGTACGTCGCCCAGGGCCAGAACGTCGTCGACATCGACTCGACCGGCATGAGCGCCCAGCAGCACCTCCACTTCGGCGCCTCGCAGGTCCCCTCGACCCGCTGGGACCAGCGGGCGCCCGTCGGCCGCAGCACCAAGATCCGCTACATCTGGTCCCGCGAGCTCTCCTTCCTCACCCCGGGCAAGTACTTCATCGAGGGCTCGCGCCCCGTCATCTTCGCCGACCCCTCGCTCCAGCGCGATCGCACCAACCCGATCCTCCGCTGGATCCCCGGCCACATCCACCACCCCGGCCGCCCGCTCGCCCAGTGCCTCTACAAGTCGGACAACACCCGCGTCCCCGGCTCCGCGCGCCCGATCGTCCTCGTCACCCTCTCCGCCTCGCCGGACCGCGCCGGCAGCGCTCACACCCACCGCCTCGAGATCGACGCCGCCAAGCTCCCCTTCAACGGCACCCTCACCGGCGACCCGATCGAGGTCTCGACCACCGTCGACGCCGGCCACCGCCACCTCGTCCGCCTCAGGGCCGCCGACGTCGAGGCCCTCCTGCGCCACGACCTCCCTGCGGACTGGAAGACCGAGCGCGCCCTCGAAGGCGCCCTCGCCCACGAGCACACCTTCGAGCCCGAGACCTGGGCCGGCTCCGTCGTCCCGCCGCCCGTCGGCGGCGTCACCCAGCCCTCGCGGCTCGACTCCCCGATCGCCCAGGTCGGCCTCACCGCGCCCCCGACCGCCCAGCTCCTCGCGCGCAAGCCCGGCCCCTACGACCTCCTCGGCCACCGCCTGATCCTCCGCGTCGACGGCCGGGCCACCGAGTTCTACTCCTTCGCCGGTGACCGCGCCGCGCTCCTCGGCGACCTCCCCGTCGACCGCGCCCCGCGCCCCGGCGACACCCTGAGCCTGACCGCCTCCGCCGCCTTCACCCCCGCCGTCGCGGGCGCCCGCGCCGGCCTCCGCGCCGGCCTCGCCGAGCTCGACACCCAGGCCAGCCGCCGCGACGCCCTCCTCCGCGCCGTCCCCGTCCTCGTCCTCGAGACCCGCGAGCGCGGCACTGACGCCTCTCTCGAGGTCGACATCGCCGCCGGCGCCGGCCCCGCCTTCGCCGATCCTGGCGCCGTCAGCCCGCTCAGCGCCCGCGGCAGCGGCGCCCTGCCGCACCGCTCGCTCACCCGCGCCGAGCTCGGCGCCCTGATCGTCGCCGCCTGCAACCTCGCCCCCGCGAGGACCCCACCGGACCCCGCGCAGGTCCAGGCCGGCCCCACCCCGGGCGCCGGCGCCACCGATCTCGCCGTCGCCGCGACCGCGGTCACGGTCACCGCCGGCTCCTCACGCGTCCGCCGGATCTTCACCGCCCGCTACGACACCCCCAACCGCCGGCTCATCGGCGAGGGCCCCCTCGCGTTCGGCCCCGGTCGCTTCACCCTCGAGTGGGGCGTCGCCGGCTCCGCCCTCGAGGTCCCGATCGCCGGCACCCCGGCCGTCCTCGACCTCGACCCCGCCGCCGCCGGCCTCGCCGCCGACCCCCACCTCACCACCCTCTTCGTCACCCTCGGCACCACCGAGGTCGCCCTCCGCCTCCCCACGGGCATCGCCCTGCCCGACCTCGCCGCCCTGCTCATGCGCGAGGTCGACGGCCTCCGCGCCTTCGTCCTGGCCGGCAAGCTCCGCCTCGAGAGCGTCGACGTCGGCCCCGGCGTCTCGCTCGCCGTGCGCAAGCGCGTCGGCGCCGCCGACTTCACCGCCAGCGCCCGCGGCGAGGCCCCGGGGCTCGGCGCCGCCGCCGCGATCGACGACAGCGCCCTCGTCACCCGTGACGAGCTCGTCCGCGCCGTCACCGACGCCGCCCGCCGCGCCAAGGACGCCAGCGACCGCGCCGCCGCGATCGCCGCCCACACCCAGCCCGAGGTCAAGGTCGCCTGGACCGAGGGTCGCCTCAAGATCTTCGTCGACGCCCCCGCGACCCTCGAGCTGCTCGCCGCCAACAGCGGCCAGGCGCTCCTGCGGGCGATCAGCCACGAGTCGATCGCCGAAGGCGCCCCGCCGAACCTCCTGCGCACCGACAGCAACCGCGCGCTCCTCTCGCGCCCCCTGCCCGACGCGCTCGACCTCCCGCTCGGCTGGCTCGACCTCAAGATCGGCGCCGACACCGTCCACGTCGACCTCGCCGGCCGCACCTCCCTCGAAGGCATCGCCGCCGCGATCCGCGCCGCCGCCGGCGAGCGCCTCCTCGTCCGGATCGCCCACCGCGTAGCGATCGAGGCGCGCCACCCCGGCAGCGTCGACGTCGCCCTCGCCGACTCCAGCGGCGGCCAGGCCCTCGGCTTCCTCGATCGCAACGGCGTCCGCGCGTCCGGCCTCGGCCCCGCCCGCGACCTCCACGCCGTCGCCGCCACGAGCGACCTCGCCACCGCCCGCGAGGACCTCCCCGGCGCCCTCGGTGAGGGCCTCGCGGCGGCCGTCACCGGCACCAGCCCCAGCGAGAAGGTCGAGCTCAGCGCCACCGGCGGGCGGCTCCTCCGCGTCATCGCCCTCCCTGGCACCGCCGATCCCTTCGGCCTCGCCACCACCGTCACCACCGCCCCCACCGCCACGGTCACCAGCGCCGCGATCAACGCCGCCAGCCTCCCCCGGCGCGTCGTCCAGTACCGCCTCGAGCTCTTCACCGCGGGCGCCGCCGCCGCCGACCCCGCCGTCGGCGGGACCCATGTCCAGTTCAGCGCCGCCCCCGCCGTCGTGCGCGCGACCCGGCCGCTCGGCGTCCTCGCGCTCGCCCTCGAAGGCGCCGCCCGCCTGCGCGTCCGGGTCACCTGGCCCAGCGCCAGCGGCCCGCGCCAGCGCGACTGCACCCTCGACTTCGGCTGGGCCTCCGCGCTCCTGCGCGAGCAGAGCGCCGGCCTGCCCGCCTTCGAGGCCGCGCTGCGGCGCCGCGTCGTCGACCAGATCCAGCGCGAGCTCCCGCTGGTCGACGCCTGGCTGGTCGGGCCTGGCGACGACCAGCTCCACCTCCAGACCCGCGGCGCCGGCACCGGCTGGCTGCTCCGCCTCGAGGGCGAGGCCGCGATCATCGCCCTCGGGATCGCCCCCGAGCGGATCACCGCCGGCGTCGTCGAGGTCCGCGGCGGCGGCGACGTCGTCGACGAGCGCCGCGTCAGCGCCACCGAGCTCCGCGACGCCTTCCGGGCCGCCGCCGCCCACATCACCCTCCGCGCCGGCGAGGCCGCGTATGAGGTCGCCAGCGATCACGACCGCCTCTCGATCGCCGCCGCCGGCGCCCCGATCACCCTCCGCGTCGAGCCCGCCGCCCTCGCCGCCGCCCTCGGGGCGACCGCCACGGGCGCCGCCGTCGTCATCGACGCCCAGCGCCCGCTCGACCTCCCCGGCGGACGGATCGTCGTCCAGCGCGCCCGCGACGCCGTCGCCGCCCTCCTCCTCCACGGCGCCCGCGCCAGCGCCCGCTCGCAGGGCCCCGCCACCGGCCCCGGCATCGACGAGGCTGCCCGCGTCGCGCCGCTCAAGGCCCTCACCCCGACCCAGCGCCTCGAGGTCGAGGTCGACGGCGTGACCACCTCTGTCGGCCGCTTCCCCGACGCCGTCGCCAACGTCG